>CALFNC010000532.1 GCA_937902605.1 uncultured Acidobacteriota bacterium
AAGTCGGGCGCGAGCGAGAGGCTCCGATGGCCGGTCAGCCGCCGCTGGCCCTCGCCGTCCCAGTCCATGATGTAGATCTCCTTGGCCTGGCCCCCGCCGCGATCGGAGACGAAGGCGATCTTCGAGAGAAAGGGCCCGGGCTGGCCGGTGAACTGCCGGACGAGGTCGTTCGCGAGCGAGTGGGCGATCGTCCGTATCGCTGCGGGGGTACCCGTGTAGCTCTTCGAGAGGATCACCTTCAAGGTTCGGAGGTCGACGAGCTGGGCGACGGCGATCACCTGGTTCGTCCGCGGCTGGGCCTGCGTCTCGGCCAGCTGGATCTGCGTGTCGAGGAGGAACTGGGCTCCGGAAGCGATCCAGGCGTCTCCCTGCTCCCGGGTTACGGTGGGCCGGGCCCCCTTCGGGAAGAGCGACGGGTCGGCCAGGATGAAGGCGGCCATGCTGCCGAGGTCCGACGTGAGCGTCCGATGGAACGGGTCGACGATCCGCCCCTGGAGTTCGGCGTTGAGAGGGGCGATGGCCGGTGGGATGGCCAGCGGGATCCGACGCGCCCCTTCCTGGGTGATGACGAGCGAGACGTCCTTCGGCGGCGGGGGCGCGACCTGGTCCTGCGGCTTCATCTGGCCGTTGGAGCGAGAGGCCATCAGCCCGAGGACCCCGAGTGAGCAAAGGAGCGCAGCGCCGAAGGGGAGTCGCGCGAGGAACGGACCGTGGAAGGATTTCAATTCAGACCTCCGTCGTCGGCTCACTGGAACCGGATGTGGACCCCTAACGCGTCCCCGTGGTACTCGGGCGGAAGGGGCGGCAGGGGGTTGGCGGCGTAGATGGCGCGGGAGGCGGCCCGGTCGTAGACCGAGATGCCGGATGGCGTTTCGACCTTCACGTCGGTGACCTGCCCGGAGCGGAGGATCCGGAACGCGACCACGACCGACGTCTTGTCGGGAACCGGCGGTTTCAGCCAGTTAGCGCCGATCAGCGCCTGGAGCTGCTCCACGTAATAGGCAAAGGGAAAGTCGGCGTCGAAAAACGAGATCGCCGCCCCGAATCCTCCCAACGCGCCGCCCTCCCCCCCAGAGCCGCTCGTGGCCGGGAGGTCGAGGGCTGGGCCGGCGGCCGGGCGCGGGGCGCCCTTGTCGGCAGGAGATGGCTCCTTGGCCTTCGCGGACACCCGTTCCTTCTCCTTCTTCGCGCTCGGGAGCAGAAGGGCCTTCTCGCTTGGACGCGACTTCTCGACCGTCTTGTCTACCGTCTTCTCGATGGCCGGCTTCTTGGCTTCCGGGACGGAGGGGACGGCCGGTGCCGCCGGGGCGGCCGGAGGAGCAGTCACCGCGGAGGTCCCGAGCCGCTCGAGGGCCGACGGGGAGACGACCCGCACCGGGAGCGACATTTGGACGATGGTGAGCGGCTTCGGCCGGGACATGAGGACGAGCATCCCGAGGAACGCAAGGTGGGCTGCGGTCGATAGCAGCGCGACGACCAGCCGCGGCGGCTCTCCGGCGGAGACCCGTTCGGCCAGGACGTCCGAGACCGTGGCGGCCATCGCCTACTTGTCGCCTTCGCTCTTCAGCTCCGTCACCATCCCGAGGTTCTCCACGCCGATCCGGTTCAGCGTGTCCATCGTCTCCACCACGACGCCGTACGGGAGGTTCCGGTCGGCCTTGAGATAGACCGCCTTGTCGCGGCGGTTCTTGAGGATCAGCTTCATCCGGTCCCTGAGCTGTGCCTTGGGGATCGGGGTCTCGTTCAAGTAGTAGATCTGGCTCTTCGTGATCGAGAGAACGAGGGGGTCCTCGGGCGTCTTGGGGAGATTCTGGGCGACCGACTTCGGGAGCTTCACATCGATCCCCTGGTGCAGGAGCGGCGTCGTCACCATGAAGATGATGAGCAGCACGAGCATGACGTCCACGAGCGGGGTGACGTTGATGTCCGAGTAGGCGTCTGCGTCGTCGTCGAGCTTGAAGGCCATTCCCGCCGTCTCAGGTGAAGTGTCGCTCGGCGAGGTTCAGGAACTCGAGGGCGAAGTCGCGCATCTCCGCCTTGACGACCCGGAGCCGCCCGTTGAAGTTGTTGTAGGCGATCAGGGCCGGGATGGCGGCCACGAGGCCCGCCGCGGTGTTCACGAGCGCCTCGGAGATCCCGGGCGCGACGGCGACGATGGAGGTCGATCCGGTGAGCCCGATCTGCCGGAAGGCGCTCATGATTCCCCAGACCGTCCCGAAGAGACCGATGAAGGGGGTGGCGGACGCGGTCGTGGCGAGGAAGGGGAGGTACCGGGTGAGGCGCGTCGTCTCGACGGCCGCGGCGCGCTCGACCGCCCGCTCGATCCCGGCAAGGCTCTTCACGAAGAGCCGGCCGGTGTCTGCCGGCGCGACGTCGCGTCCCGCCTTCACCTGCTGCTCCAGCTCCGTGTAGCCCGCACGGAAGATGCCGACGAGCGGGCTCGCCGCGCACCTCTCGCAGACGCCGAGGACATCGGCGAACTTGCGGCTGCGGCGGAAGTGGGCCAGGAAATCTCGCGAATCGGACCCGACGCGTGAGAAACTCCAGACCTTTCCGAGAATGATCGCCCAGGATGCAAGAGAGAAAACGGCGAGGATCCCGAGGACGACCTTCGCGGTCATCCCGGCGGCTAGGAACAGCTGAACGATGTTGCCTGAGCTCTCTGTCATTCTGAAAAGCGGAAACCGCGGCCGGCCCGGGGCAAAGCAAGGTAGCACGTTTGCTTCGGAAGGGTCAAAGCGCATCGGGTAAGCCGGCACCCCGGCGCTCGCGGTACTCGTCCTCATGGCGGCGGCGCTCGCGAGCGCCGCGGAGCTCCCTTCGGAGTTCCTACCGCTTGCCGAGGTGAAGCCCGGGATGAAGGGGTACGCTCTGAGCGTCTTTCGGGGTGGGACGGTGGAGCGGTTCGGGGTCGAGGTGATCGGGGTCCAGACGGACGTGGCCCCTGACCGCGCCCGTATCTACGTGAAGGTGTCCGGCCAAGGGTTGGAGGAGAGCGGGGTGGCCGCGGGAATGAGCGGCAGCCCGGTCTACCTCGACGAGAGGCTCGCCGGGGCCATCGCGGTGGGATGGGCTTTCTCGAAGAGTCCGATCGGCGGGGTCACCCCCATCGAGGCGATGCTCGCGATCGAGCACCAGCCGGCCCGAGGGACCCCGGCTCCCACCGGAGGGCGCCGGGTCGCGCTTTCGGCCTGGCTCCCGCGCGACCCGGACGAATCGGAGTCGGAGCGCTTGGTGAGGCTTCAAATCGCGACGGCTCCTCTCCTGTCGGAGGACGGCCCCG
>CALFNC010000533.1 GCA_937902605.1 uncultured Acidobacteriota bacterium
GGCGACGCGGCGAGGACCGCTGGGGCCGGCAAGATCGCTCCGGAGCTGGAGGAGCTCCTTCGGGTTCCGCACGAGGCGCTCCTGGCGGGCGTCGAGGGGGTCCGCGTCGGCGGGAGGATAGGGGACGTCGGGGCGGCGGTCGAGGCCGTGGCCTCGAGGCACGGGTACGGTATCGTCCGCGAGTTCGTGGGGCACGGCATCGGGACGGCCCTCCACGAGAAGCCGGAGGTCCCGAACTACGGGCCGCCCGGACGCCGGGAGACGATTCGGGAGGGGATGACCCTCGCGATCGAGCCGATGCTGAACCTTGGGACCGCCGACGTGCGCGTCGCCTCGGACGGGTGGACCGTGAGGACCGTGGACGGGAAGGCGTCGGCGCATTTCGAGCACACCGTCGTGGCGACCGCGGACGGCCCGGTCGTCCTCGGATTCGGGCGTTATTCTCGGGCGAGGATCGTGCCGGGAGCCCCGGGGTTCCACGAGTACCCGGCGGCCGCCTTGGCGAGGTCCGGGGCCGTGGCCTGAGGAGAGAGGGCGAAGAGGGCAGAGAAAGCGCATGTCGAAGGAAGACGCCATCGAAGTGACCGCGACGGTCATCGAACCGCTCCCGAACGCGATGTTCAAGGTCGAGCTGGAGAACAAGCACCAGGTGCTGGCTCACATCTCCGGGAAGATGCGCAAGCACTTCATCCGGATCCTCCCCGGCGACAAGGTGCTCGTGGAGCTGAGCCCGTATGACCTTAGCCGCGGGCGGATCATCTACCGGTACAAGTGAAGACGACACGCAGGAAGAGAACGCTATGAAAGTCCGTACATCCGTCAAGAAGATCTGTTCGAAATGCAAGGTGATCCGCCGGGCGGGCGTGGTCCGCGTCATCTGCGAGAACGCCAAGCACAAGCAGCGTCAGGGCTGACGCGCCTTTAAACCGAGAGATCAGGAGTTAAGGAATGGCCCGTATCGCCGGCGTCGACCTCCCCCCCAACAAGCGTGTGGAAATTGGCCTGACCTACATTTTCGGCCTGGGCCGCACCAGTGCGAACAAGATCCTGGAGACTGCGAAGGTGACCCCGAACACCCGCGTCAAGGACCTGTCCGAGGACGAGGTGTCGAGGATCCGGAAGACGATCCAGGACGACTTCAAGGTCGAGGGGGATCTCCGAAAGGAGGTCGCTCAAGACATCAAGCGCCTGATGGACATAGGGTGCTATCGCGGGCTCCGCCACCGCCGCGGCCTCCCGGTCCGGGGTCAGCGGACGCACACGAACGCGCGGACTCGGAAGGGTCCACGGAAGGGCGCCGTGGCCGGCAAGAAGAAGGCGATGAAGAAGTGACGGACAGGATGAGGAGCTGACATGGCGACCGAAGCCGGCAAGCCCAAGAAGAAGGGGCCCAAGAAGGAAAAGAAGAACATCCCGCACGCCCTCGCGACGGTGCAGGCATCCTTCAACAACACGATCATCTCCATCACCGACCCGCAAGGGAACGTGCTCGCGTGGTCCTCGGCGGGGCGGACCGGCTTCAAGGGCTCCCGGAAGGGAACTCCGTTCGCGGCGCAGCTCGCTGCCGGAAATGCTGCGCAGATTGCCCAGGAGCACGGCGTTCGGAGCGTGGACGTGAAGGTGAAGGGACCGGGGGCCGGGCGCGAGAGCGCGATCCGGGCCCTGGCTGCCGCCGGGATCGGCATCAGGTCGATCCGGGACATCACGCCGATTCCCCACAACGGGTGCCGCCCGCGAAAGCGCCGCCGCGTCTGACATGCCCCGGGAGAACCCCGCTGCGGGTTCTCCCGGACCCGCTCCTCTCCACCGTGGAGGGGAGCCAGAGTCCCGAACCGGTGCGCAAGGCGCGCCGGCGTCCGTAAACCGGCTCCCGATTCCGGGCCGGGACGAAGGATGGATCGAAACGACGGAGTCGAAGGGAAGGGAACGACCTCGTGCCCCGTTACCGCCAGTCCGTTTGCCGGCTTTGCCGGCGTGAAGCGATGAAGCTGTTCCTCAAAGGGGACCGCTGCTTCAGCAACAAGTGTGCGATCGAGCGGAGGAACTTCCCTCCCGGTCAGCACGGCAAGCGCCGCCAGAAGATCCTTGGGTACGGCATCCAGCTCCGCGAGAAGCAGAAGGTCAAGCGCTTCTATGGCCTTCTCGAAGGCCAGTTCCGGTTGACCTTCGAGAAAGCCGAGCGCATGAGGGGCGTCACCGGCGAGAATCTGCTGGGTCTTCTCGAGCGGCGTCTCGATAACGTCGTTCACCGGCTCGGGTTTGCCGCCTCGCGCGCGCAGGCCCGCCAGCTCATCCGGCACGGCCACGTCACCGTGAACAGCCGGAAGGTGAACATCCCCAGCGTGACCGTCGGACAGGGCGCGGTGATCGCCATCAAGGCGAAGAGCCGCCAGAACCCGCTCATCGCCGGCGCGGTGGAGACCGCGAAGGGGCGCGGCGTTCCGGCGTGGCTGGAGCTGTCCGCCGGCGAGTTCCAGGGCAAGGTGGTCACGCTGCCGAAGCGTGAAGACGTGGCCCTCGCCGTAAACGAGAAACTGATCGTCGAGCTGTATAGCAAGTAATTGCGGCCGGAAGGCCGGGAACCATCGAAGCGAACGGAGAACACAGACGATGTTATGGAAAGGCTTCCAGCGCCCGAACCGCCTCGAGGTCGAAGAAGAGAAGGGTAATTACGGCCGCTTCACGGCGCAGCCGCTGGAGAGGGGTTGGGGCACGACGATCGGCAACGCCCTGCGGCGGGTCCTCCTGTCGTCCATCGAGGGAGCGGCCATCACGGCCGTGAAGATCGATGGCGTGGAGCACGAGTTCACCGCCGTGCCGGGTGTGGTCGAGGACGTGACCGACCTCATCCTGAACCTCAAGTCGCTCGCCCTCCGGCTCCACGAGGATGGGCCGCGCATGCTGACCCTGGACGTGAAGGCCAAGGGGGCCGTCACGGCGGATTCCTTCGAGGACGACGCCCAGATCGAGATCTTGAACCCCGAAGCCCCGATCGCGACGCTCGCCGAGGGGGGCCGCCTCCGCCTGGAGGCGACGGTCTCGAAGGGGCGCGGCTACAGCCCGGCCGATCGGAACTTCGACCCGGAGGCGCCGATCGGGACGATCCCGATGGACTCGGCGCACTCGCCGGTCCGGCGCGTCAACTACCACGTCGAGGCGGCGCGTGTCGGCCAGGCGACCGACTACGACAAGCTGGTGCTCGAGGTTTGGACGAACGGAACGATCACGCCCCGCGACGCGGTGGGGGTCGCCGCCGTCCTCCTTCGCGAGCACCTGGCGATCT
>CALFNC010000534.1 GCA_937902605.1 uncultured Acidobacteriota bacterium
GCGCCGTCCATGAGCGCGTGCGTCGGGAGGATGACGTGGGCCCGGTCGGAGATCCGGAGGTTGTCGCCGATCGGGACGCCGGCCTTCCGGAGCTCCTCCATCTCGGCGAGGAGCGCCCGGGGGTCGATGACGAGGCCGTTGCCGATCAGGTTCAAGATGCCCGGCCGGCAGATTCCGGACGGAATCAGCCGCAGGGCGAAATGCCGGTCCTCGAACTTGACGGTGTGCCCGGCGTTGTGTCCACCCTGATAGCGGGCCACCAGGTCGAAGCTGGGGGAGATCAGGTCGACGACCTTCCCTTTCCCCTCGTCGCCCCACTGGCCCCCGACGACCACCACGACATTTCGGTTCTGCTGTCTCACCGGCGAATTTTAGCCCGGTTCGTTCCCGAAGGCCTCGGGAAGCACGCCGCCTCTCCGATGCGAGAATCGCGGGCGATGCGCAACCCTCTCGTCCTCGACGGCGACTCCCTCACCCTGTCTGACCTGGCCGACGTGGCGGACGGACGCCCGGCGGTCGCCCTCGCCTCGGCAGCGGCAGCGAAGGTCGACGCCTCGCGGGCCGTCATCGACCGAGCGGTGGCCGAGAACCGGGTGGTCTACGGGGTGACGACCGGGTTCGGGAAATTCGCCGACGTGGTCATCCCGCGCGACCGGCTCGAGGAGCTGCAGCGGAATCTCGTGGAGAGCCACGCGGCCGGAGTGGGCGAGCCGCTACCGTCGCGGACGGTGAGGGCCTTGATGCTCCTCAGGGCCAATTGCCTGGCAAAAGGCTTCTCCGGCGTCAGGCGGGAAACCTTGGAGCTCCTGATCCGGCTCCTGGTGGCGGGGGTCCATCCGATCGTGCCGTCTCAAGGGTCAGTCGGGGCGTCGGGAGACTTAGCGCCCCTCGCCCACCTGGCGCGGGCGCTGATCGGGGAGGGCGAGGTCGAGTACGGAGGCGCGAGGATGCCGGCGAGCGAGGCCCTCCGGAAGGCGGGGCTCGTCCCGGTCACGTTCGGCGCGAAGGAGGGGCTCGCGCTCATTAACGGTACGCAGCTGACGACGGCCGTCGGGGCGCTGGCGCTCCACCGGCTCCTCGGTCTCCTGAAGGCGGCCGACCTTCTGGCCGCGATGACGATCGACGCGCTGAAGGGGACCGACGCCGCGTTCGACCCGAGGGTCCATGCGGCAAGGCCGCATCCCGGGCAGGGGGCGTCGGCCTCGAACCTATGGCGGCTCCTGTCCGGATCCCCGATCCGGGACAGCCACCGTCACTGCGCCCAGGTGCAGGACGCCTACTCTCTCCGATGCACTCCGCAGGTCCACGGCACGGTTCGCGACGCGGCGGCGCACGCCCTGCGGGTGGTCGATGTGGAAATGAACGCCGCGACCGACAACCCGATGGTCTTCGCCGGGAAGGACGGCGAAGGGACGCTCATCTCCGGCGGGAACTTCCACGCTGCGCCGGTCGCCCTCGTGTTCGACATGCTGACCGCGGCCGTGACGGATCTGGCGTCGATCTCGGAGCGCCGGATCGAGCGCCTCGTCAACCCAACGCTCTCACCCGACCTTCCTCCGTTCCTCGTGAAGGAAGGGGGCCTCAACTCGGGCTTCATGATGCTCCACGTCACGGCAGCCGCTCTCGTCTCGGAGTGCAAAGCGAACTCCTTCCCGGCGTCGGTCGACTCGATCCCGACCTCGGCGGGGAAGGAGGACCACGTGTCGATGGGCCCCATCGCGGCGAGGAAGTTCGCCCGGAACGTCGAGAACCTCGAGAACGTCCTGGCGGTCGAACTGCTGGCGGCCGCCCAGGCGCTCGAGTTCCGGCGGCCCCTCCGGAGCTCGGAGCCGATCGAGGAAGCCCACGACCTTCTCCGGAAGCGGGTCGCGTTCTGGGAGAAGGACCGGTACGCCGCTCCGGATATCGCCGCCGCGCGCGAGGTCCTCACCGGCGGACTGGGGAGCGTCCTGGCGCAATTGGCTTAGTACCGCTTAGCCGACGCTTCGGCGATCCGGAGGGCCAGCTCGGACGGGAGCTCGGAGGCCGGGGCGCTGCTCTCGGGAAAGAGCAGAGCGGGGAGGCGTTCGAGAACGGGGGGGAGATCGGGAAGCGGCCGGGACGCCGGACACCGGTTGACGAGAAGCGATGGCCGCTTTCCCCCATCGATCAGTGCCTGGACGAGGGAGGCCGAAGTCTGGAGGGCGGTGGCGTCGGGAGACGTGGCAACGACGAAGCGGGCGTGGGCAAGCTCGTCCGCGGTGGCGCGGCTTCTCCCGGCGAACCCGTCGTAGAGGCCGTCGAACACCCGGAAGAACTCGACGAGGTCGGAGAGGAAGCCGAAGCCGAGGACCTTGTCGGCGAGCCGGAGGATCATGGCAGCACCTCGAGCCGTCCCCGAGAGAGCTTTGTTCAGCAGGGAATCGCTCCGCAGGAACCAGCGAAGCGCGTCGTTCTCGAGCAGGTCAACCATTCGCCTGGGCGCCGAGAGGAAATCGAGGCCTCGCGCTGCCGGAGGGGTGTCCAGGACGATCAGATCGACGCCGGGGGCTTTCGAGTGCTCGGCCAGCGCCTCTACACCCATGTACTCGATCACGCCTGGGAGGGAGTTGACGAGGCCTGCGTAGAGGGGATTCGCCCGGATCCGGCGCCCTGCTTCCGGTGGAGCGATCCGCTTCAGGAGACGGTCGAAGGTGGCCGCGGGGTCGATCTGCATGGCGCGGAGCTGGCCTCCTGGCGGGATCCCCTGGCCCTTCACCTCGACCGGATCGTCGGCGAGGCCGGAGAGGCCGAGGGCCTGCACGAGCCGGCGGGCGGGGGCGACGGTCATCACCAGGACCCGGCGCCCCTTCCGGGCGGCGGCCAATCCGCACGCCGCAGCGAGAGTCGTCTTCCCGACTCCGCCTGGCCCCACGAGGACGAGGAGGCGCTCTTTCGCCAACGCCTCGTCCAGGGAGAAGAGCACCTTCGGCATCAGGTTGTCGCTGAGGGAGGGATCTGGGTCGTCGAGAGGCCGGGGCGGTGGGCTGCCCAGGAGCTGTGCGACGAAACCGTCCAGGAACCTCCGGTCGGGGGGACCTAGCATCTCCGTCACGCGGATGGTCGGCAGGTGCAAGCGGGGGAGGACCTCCGATCTGCCCCCGCGCCCGACCCGGTTGACGAGCAGGAGGGTCGAGGCGATGCCCGCCCTCGCCTTGACACCCTCCGCCATCTCCTCGGTCTCGCGGGCCGCCAGCTCGGAGGGCTCGGCGACGAGGACCAGGGCGGACTGCCGGGGGTCAGAGAGGAGGACGTCGAGGTCGGCGGCAAGCCGCCGGAGGGGACCTCCCGGGACCGTCCTGAGAAGAGTCCGAGGCAAGGAGAGGAGCGAGAGGGCATGTCCGGTGGCAGGGGCGTCGAGGATGACGACGTCGTACCGGGGGGCGCCCGCTCTCGTGCGTGTTCGCTGGAGGAGCTGGCGGACCTTGCCGAGGAGGAGGAGTTCGGGGAGACCGGGCGTCGCCCGCGTGAAGTACTGGAATGTCGACGAGCCCAGGATCTGGGAGGCCACGAGGGAGATCGGGACGCCGGACCGGACGAAATCCTCTAGAACGCCGGAGAAGGAGGTCGTCAGGACGTGGAGTCCCTTCTCGACCAGCGTCTCCCGGTAGCCCGGGTCGGCCGTGCCGAACATGGAGGCGGCGTCGGCCCGGCCGTCCGTGAAGACCAGAAGCGTGGACTTGCCGCGGCGGGCCGCGATGGCCGCGAGGGCGGCCGCGGCAGTGCTCTTACCGGTCCCCCCCTTGCCGGAGACGATGACGAGCCTCCGCTCGAGAATCGAGACGAGTGGGCTGACGATCTGCTCGGAAGATGCCAATGGGTTCATTTTCTCGCCTTCTGGCCGTCGTCGGCGGCCTTTCGCGTTTCTCCCGGCTACGGCAGATAATTCGCTCGGGATAACGTGGGCTGGACCGGAAGGAGTCGAGATGGTTGAAGATCTGTTCCGTACGCTGCGGTCGAAGGGCGAGGAGATGGTGACGGAGGTCTCCAACAGGATTCTCGCGAACCCCGCGTTCATCGAGGTGCTGAAGAAGGGAATGGTCGTCGGAGAGGCGGTCGAGAAACAGGTCGGAGCCGCCCTCAAGAACATGAACGTGGCGACGCGAAAGGACCTTTCGAAGATGGAAGCCCGGATCGCGGAGCTCGAGTCGGAGCTGGCAGCCCTCAAGTCGGCCGGCGCGAAGCGGCCGCGGTCAAAGTAGAGCCGCGATGGCCCCTATTCGCCGGCCGCGGCGCGCCCGCGGCGAGGTCGTGGCTTTTCCGCCGGCGGTCCGGAGGCCGAAGGTAGCGATCACGGGAGGGGCGGGATTCCTCGGGTCGCGGCTGGTGAAGGCGCTGGCGCTCAGGG
>CALFNC010000535.1 GCA_937902605.1 uncultured Acidobacteriota bacterium
AGGCCCGGGAAGGTCTGCGACACGAAGCCCGCAGCCATCGTCGTGGCGATGAAGCCGATGACGACGATGGAGCCGGTCAGGACGGTCCGCCTCCTGTGGCGTCCCAGGTTCCGGGCGGCGAGGCGCCACCAGCGCCCGCTCACGATGCTCCCCCGGACGCGCCGGACTTTATGGCCGTTACGGCTGTGACAGCAGTCACGTCGGAGACGATCCTCCCGTCTCGCAATTCGATCCGGCGCCTGGCCCGCTCGACGATCCGCGGGTCATGGCTGGAGAAGAGGAACGCTACTCCTCGGGAACTGTGGAGGTCGACGAAGAGATCGAGGAGACGCTCGGCGGTCGCAGAGTCGAGCGAGGCGGTGGGCTCGTCCGCCAGGATCAGCGCCGGCTCGCCCACGAGCGCGCGGGCAACGGCGACGCGCTGCCGCTGCCCGCCCGAGAGCGCGCCCGGGCGACGCGTTTCCAGCCCTTCCAACCCCACATCGCGGAGGGCCCGCCGGGCTCGCACGCAGCACTCCTGCTCCGGTAGCTCGCGGAGCCACAGCGCGAAGGCGACGTTCTCCTCGGCCGAGAGGACCGGGATCAGCTGGTGCGCCTGAAAGACGAAGCCCATCTTCTCGCGGCGGAGCCGGGCTCGAGACGACTCATCGAGGGAGGAGACATCGCGTCCCTCGAAGAAGAGCCGTCCCGAGTCGGGCGTGTCGAGGAGGCCGAGCAGGTTGAGGAGCGTCGTCTTCCCGCTTCCCGAGGGACCCGCGAGGACAGCGAACTCGCCCTGATCGATCGACAGAGAGGTGTCCTCGACTCCGACGGCACGCTCGTCCCCCAGCCGGTAGATGCGAGACAGCCGTTCAGCGACGAGAAGTGTCACGGGACGACCCCCACCCCCTCCGCCAGGAAGATGATGTCGATCACATACTGGCGGGTAGCGATCAAGGATCGGCCGTCCGGAGAAAGGTTCAAGGTTTGGATCGCCCAGGACGGGCCATCGCGGCTCAGGCTGAAATCGAAAAGCCGGCGGGGCGGCGCCGAACCGTCGAGCGGCGCCGACACCGCCTGCGCGTTCCACTCTCTCCCCACCCACGCATACACGGTTCGCTCATCGGGAGTCACCGTCGGATAGTGCCCGTCCGGGATGAGCAGGCGGGGAGCACCCCCGGCGAGTGAAACGACGTAGACGCCACAACCGGGGGCCGGCGTGCACGACGGAAAGACCACCTCCTTCGAGGTCGCCACCGGCGCGACGGCGTCTCCGTCGAAGAGGTTCCTCATGCTTCCCGTCTCGCGTTCCAGGAACATGACCGACTGCTTTCCGTCGGGCCAGACTCGTGTGAACACCACGCCCTTCTCGTCCGGGGTCGCACAAGGATCGTCGTCTATTCCGTCCGGCGTGGTCAGGCGCACGGAAGAACCGCCGGCCGCGCTGGCGACGGCGATCGCCCTCTTCCCCCCTTCGGCGCCTGACGAGAAATAGATCCGCTGTTCGTCCCGTGAAAGGCGGGGACTCGACCCCTGCATCAGGACGACCCGTCTCTTTTCTACGTCCTCGACGGCGATGTCCGGCTCTTCCGCGCCCCCTCCGGAGTGCTCGAAAAAAAGCCGCCCATCGGAACCCCTCACGGGAGCCCAGACCGCTTCGGTCCGCGTCAGCCTCGTGGCCTCTCCATCCGGCAACGAGAACTCCCAGGCATCCGTCCTGGGAGCTCTCCCCTGCACGAGCAGCGAGGCGCCGTCCGGCGAGATGCTCGGCCAGACGAGCCTGGAACTGTCCGGAAGGACCGCCACCGCGTCCCCCCCCCGGGAAGGGACCTTCCAGATCGTGAATTTCCTCTTGCTGACCGAAGAAAAGAGGACAGCCGAGTCGTCAGGAAGGACTTCGACGTGTCCCCACACCTTGTTCCTGCCGTTCGTGAGCCTGACCGGATCGCCCCCCTCAACCGGGATCCGCCAGACGTCGCCACGGTACCCGGTGTAGGTCGCGTGCCACAGGAAGAAGATCCAGGTTCCACTATGGGAGAACCTGGCCCCCTCCAGCGCCCTGAGCCCGCCGTCGAGGATCTTCTTCTCGCCCGTTCCGTCCACGTTCGCCACGAAGAGAGCGGTCTCGTTCCCGGTCCTTCGAATGAAGAGCATTCTCTTGCCGTCGAACGACAGGTGGGGCTGTTCACCGGATTCGACGATCCGATGGTGAGCTCCTCCCAGGACGGGAACGGTCCAGATCGAAGGTCGTGGGGTGGGAGCGGCTGCCTGTGTGAAGTAGATCAGGTCCCCGCCCGGGCTGAAGACCGGATGGCGGCAATCCCCTTCGAGATCGGTCAACCGGAGGGACGACGTGCCGACGATGAGACGGTAGTAGATTTCGTACTTCCCGCGGGTATTCGACGCATAGACGAACGCCTTCCCATCGGGGGAGAAGGTCGGTTCCACTTCCCGGAAACTGGTCTGCAGGAGGATCTTGTCCGAGATGGGAGAGTGGGGCACGGCCCTTCGCCGCAGGCCGAGGACCGCCCCGGTCACGATCACTAGAATGACCAGGAGGCCGGCGAGGAGGCCGACCCACTTCCTGGTCCCCCCGCTCTTCCGCTCGGAACGGACTCCGGTCGAGCCGCTGTTTTCCCCTTTCCTCGAACGGACGATCGGAGCGACACCGGTCGTCCCCCGGGATCTCCTCAGGAATCGCCTCAGGTCGACCGACACCTCCCTCATGGACTCACACCGGTCGTCGGGCAGTTTTTCGAGGCATTTTTCGAGGATCGTCACGAAGCTGTCGGGGACCGGACTCAGGGCCGTCTCGATCGGGGGAGCCGGATCGCAGATGATGGCGTTCATGACCTCGACTCCGGAAGCCCTGTTGAAGGGCCGCCGGCCCGCCACCATCTCGTACAGGACGATGCCCAGAGAAAAGACGTCCGACCGGGCGTCGATCTCCTTCCCTTGTGCCTGTTCAGGACTCATGTAGTCGACGGTCCCCACCACTAAGTTGTCGTTCGTGAGGGGAGCCCAGCCGACAGAGTTCCGCCCCTGCCTGTCGAGGATCTTCGCCAGCCCGAAATCGAGGACCCTGAGCCTGCCGTCCCGGCCGATGATCAGGTTTCCCGGCTTGACGTCCCTGTGGAGAATCCCGAGATCGTGCGCCGCCGCCAGCGCCTCGGCGGCCTGCGCCCCCCATTCAGCGATCTGGTCGATGTCGAGAGGCCCCTTCTTCCGGATGACATCCTCGACCGTTTCTCCGTCGACAAGCTCCTGGACGATGAACGGAATCCCATCGCTCTCTCCGATGTCGTAGACGGGAACGATCCCCGGATGGGAGAGCGTGGCGACCACCTTCGCCTCCGTCTCGAACCGTCGGCGTCGCTCGGGAGTCGCGACGGCCTCCGGAGGGAGCACCTTGATCGCGACATCCCGCTCGAGGGCGAGATCCCGGGCGCGGAATACGGCACCCATCCCGCCAGATCCCAATTTCTGTTCGAGGTGATAACGGGAAAAGACGCTCCCTGGCCCTACTCGGGACTTTCTCTCTTCCACCTGAGGCGATGATATTCGGAACTATCACCTTCGTCATCTCACCAGCGCCGATACGGATCGGATCCGTCTGGCGACCAGCGATCCCAGAAACAGCCCCGTCCCGACAAGGATGATCGCGGCTCCCGGGGCGATGTCGACCGACACTGACAGGACGAGACCGCCCAGGAGCATCGTCACGGCGGCGCCGACGGAGCCGGCGAGAAACCCAGGCCAGCGGTCGGTCAATGGCCGCGCGATGGCCCCAGGCAGGACGAGGAGGGCCGAGACGAGGAGGATCCCGACTACCTTGAGGGCAACGACCACCGCCATGCCGACCAGGGAGAGGACGAGGAGGCGCATCCGCCTGACGTCCACCCCATTCGCCTCGGCCCCCTCGTCGTCGATGGACGAGAGGAGGAGCGGGCGGAAGTACCACGCTAGGAGGACCAGGATCGCTGCCGTCGCAGCCGCGAGAAGCCAGACGTCGCCAGCCGAGGCGGTCAGGATGTTCCCGAACATCAGGCCGAAGAGGTCGACGTTCGTCTTCAGGAACCCGATCGCCACGACGCCGACCGCCATCGCCGCCACGGTGAAGACCCCG
>CALFNC010000536.1 GCA_937902605.1 uncultured Acidobacteriota bacterium
AAGGGACGCTCGCCCGGAGGCCCTTGCCGTGGATCTCGGCGACCCCGCCTTTGTGGCCTCCGTCGGCGAACGGGCCCACCAGCAATTGATCGAGGAACTGGAGCTTCTCGACGCCGCCGGGGGAGCGTTCGACCGCGAGGCGTTCCTCAAGGGAGAAGTCACGCCGGTCTTCTTCGGCAGCGCCGTCAACGACTTCGGCGTCGAGCCGTTCTTCCGGCGGTTTCTCGAGCTGGCCCCTCCGCCCGCGCCCCGCGAGACCGCCGGCGGAACGGTCGATCCCTCGGCCGGGCGCTTCTCGGGCTTCGTCTTCAAGATCCAGGCGAACATGGACCCCGCACACCGCGATCGGGTGGCGTTCCTGCGCGTCGTTTCGGGAAAGTTCTCGCGCGGGATGGAGGCCCGGAACGCCCGGACCGGCCGCACGACGAAGCTGACGAAGCCACTCCTGTTCCTGGCGCAGGAGCGGACGATGATCGAGGAGGCCTGGGCCGGAGACATCCTGGGGCTCTGGGACTCCGGAACGCTCCGGATCGGCGACACGCTTGTCGAGGCCGGGCCGGGTCCGGTAGTGGAATTCGACGGGATTCCCCGCTTCTCGCCGGAGCACTTCGTTCGAGTTTCCCTGTTCGACCCCCTGAAGCGGAAGCAGCTGAAGCGGGGGCTCGACCAGCTCTCCGAGGAGGGGGCCGTCCAGGTCTTCCACGACCCTGTCCGGCTCGAGCGCGATCCCGTCCTCGGCGCCGTGGGAGTCCTACAGTTCGAGGTCATCCAGTACCGGCTTCGGATGGAGTACGGCGCGGAGGTCGGGTACGTGGCGCTCCCGTTCCAGCTCGCCCGCTGGGTCGAGGGAGAAGGAGTCGACCCGGCCCGCCTCCACGAGTCCGGAAAGGTCGAGTGTTTTAGGGACGTCGAGGGCCGCGCGCTCGTTCTGTTCGATAGCGAATGGCGGCTTCAGCAGGTACTGAAGGACAACCCGCGGCTCCGGTTCGTCGCCGCCGTCCAGCCCGGCCGCGCTCGGGCGTCGTGACCTCAGTGGGCCGGCCTGCACAGGACGGATCTCGAGGAAGACTGGCGGTGAGCTCCCCGCTGCACTGAGGAGATCCCGGATGCCGAGCACGGCATACGTTGTCGCTGCTACCTACCTTTCCGGTCACGAGCTTGAGGTCGAGTTCTCGGATGGCTTGGTGAAGGGCATCGACTTCGCGCCCCGGCTCAAAGGGCCTGTGTTCGAGCCCCTGAAGGACATCGAGTACTTCAGAGGATTCATTCTGGATGGCTGGACCGTCTCGTGGCCGAACGGCGCCGACATAGCCCCAGAGACCCTTTACCGCTGGGCGGGGAAGAGCGATAGCGCAGCCTAGCCCTCTTTCAGAGCCTCCTGGATGTCAGTATTGCCCGCCTGCTCTACTCTGCGGGTATGAGGAAGGCCGCGTCAGGGCGGGACACCCGCGCACCAGGCACCCGCGACCCTCGAACGTCGATTCCGGTGAGGGAGGCGTGGCTTTTCCGGAACACGAGGGCCCTCTCCCTGGTTGTGCGCGGCCTCCAGGATGCGGCCGATGGAAAGACCGTGACCTACCGCGACGTGGCGGCGCTCGCAGACGACGTCGCTACTAACATCCCCGACGCCAGTGGCGGTAGGCTTCGATCCACTCGACACCTCCGGGCGGGGGGACAGGCAGGGGAAGGTCGAGGACCGGAATTCTCTGTCGCTGGCGCCCCGCGACGCAGACGGCGACGATGCCGTCGTCCGTCAGCTCCACCCGCTTGACCGAGACGGTCACGCCGAGAACCTCCGTCGTGAAGGGGAACGCAAGGTGCTCCTCAATCAGCGTGTAAAGCCCGGACAGCTGTTCGTCGTAGTCGTGGGCATCGACAGTCGCCTCGGCGACCATGGCATCGAGCTGCTGCCGGGAGAGGTTCGGCCGTCGAGTAGCGGGCTTGGGGGCAGTCGGCCGAGTCGAGCGGCGACTCTTCAAGTCAGGACCTCCGGAGAGGGGGCCGCTTTGCCGTTTGATCGCGCCGTGCATCGCGTTCGAGCTCGGAAAGCTCGGCTTCCAGTGGGAAGGTCTTGTAGCGCTTCAGCTCGAAGAGGAACTCGACCCGGCCCATTCCGGCCAACTCTGCCGCTCGACCGGAGGAAAGCCTGCCCAGCTCGTAGAGCTTGACTGCCGCGAGAACCTGAAGCTCCTTCGCGAAGGACACCTCGTCGGTCTTCTCGGCGAGAAGGACCTTTTCCGGAACCTCGACTACAACGGACCGTGACGCCATCTTCTTGGACTCCCGTGGCGATTCTCTCTCAAGATCGGTCCCCGTCGTGTTGGATCCTTCCCGCGGGGCCGAACGCATGTTTCAGGAGAGTCGCTGAGCGAGAACCTCGGGGTATCTATTTTCGTTGTCCGATGCTGTCTGCGGACAGACCGGGAGGCATCTCACCCCAACGTAAATCCATGCTATATAGCCAGTTGCGGCTGGCCGCAGACAGAGGTGCCGAATGGGGTTCAAGGGGTCGCGGATGTCCGCGGACAGCCGCTGACGATCTCCCAAAGGACGCCACGTCCAGTTGGCCGATCACGCTTGACCTTCGCTTATCTTCGACGCCGGCTTCAGGAATACCACTGTAACTACCGCAACCCCGAGGCCGAGCTTCCGGCCGTGGCTGCTTCCCTTCCGGATGTTGGCCGTCATGCGGCCGCTCTTGTCGCGGACACGAACCGCGTGCCGAGAAGGGGGAGCGCGACCAGCGTTCCGATGGTCGAGAGAAGGAGGCCTCCGACCACGGCGACCGCGAGCGGCCGCTGGAGCTCCGAGCCCGACCCGAGCGCGAAGGCGAGAGGGAGGAGTCCGAAGACGGTGCAGAGCGTCGTCATGAGGATGGGCCGGAGACGACGCCTTGCGGCCGCGACGAGGGCGTCGGCCGGCGAAACGCCCGCGGCAACGAGCTCCTGCGCTTTCTGGACGAGGAGGATGCCGTTCTTCACGACCAGGCCGACGAGCAGGACGAGCCCCATCACCGAGGAGACGTTTAGAGGGACCCGGCAGACGAAGAGCGAGAGGACGCCTCCCGATAGCGCCAGAGGGACCGTCAAGAGAACCAGGAATGCCGCGGACACGGATCGGAACTGTGCAACGAGGACCGCGAAGACAGCGAGGACGCCGATCCCAAGAACCTGCGCGAGGTCGCGAAATGCGCGACCCTGGCTCTCGGCGCGCCCGCCGATCTCCGCGCGGTAGCCGACCGGAAGAGTGAGCTTTGCGAGCCGGCTCGACACCGAGCGGACCGCGCTCCCGAGGTCGCCCCCCTCGATGTCGGCTGCGGCCGGAACGACGGGGGAGAGGTTCTCGCGGTAGAGGACGCTTGCCCCGCTGACGTCCGTGAACGGCGCGAGACGCGAGACCGGAACCGTCAAGCCGTTCACCGAGACCGGAAACGCCCCGACGGACTTGGACGCGAACCGTACGGCGTCCGGGAACCGAACACGCACGGGGACGAGACGGTCGAGGCGTGGAATCGAGCCCACCACTTGGCCCTGGAGCGCGGTCGAGAGGTCGTCGGCCACGTCCGAGGCCGACAGCCCGAGCCGCACGGCCGCCTCCGTGTCGACCGTGAACTTGCGGAGAGGCACCTGTCCCTCCACGCCGGCGTAATAGTCGACGAGCTTGGGGACGTCCTCGAGGTTCCTGGCCAGGGAGCCGGCGAGCTCGCGCAGGACCTTTTCGTCCGGTCCGAAGAGCTTCACCTCGATGGGACGCGGCGCGCCCGAGAGGTCGTTGAGGACGTCCTCGAGGATCTGCACGAACTCGATTCGCACGCCCGGTAGCTCCGCCTGGACCTTTTCCCGGACGTCCGCGATCACGTCCTCGGCATCCTTCCGCTTTCCCCGGGGCGCCAGACGGACGGCGACATCTCCGCGACTCATCACTGTGGCAGTGACGGGTCCCAGCTCGGCTCCCGTCCGGCGGCTCCAGGTGTCGATACCTGCGGTCTTCCCGAGAATCGCCTCGATCTTCATGGCCGCCTGCTCGGTATCCGCGAGCGATGTCCCGGCCGGCAGGAAGTAGTCGAGGACGAATGCCCCTTCGTCCATCTCCGGCAAGAAGCCTGACGGAATGAGTCGCGCCACCAGCACGCCTGCGACGCAATGCGCGGCCGT
>CALFNC010000537.1 GCA_937902605.1 uncultured Acidobacteriota bacterium
GGTGACCGCGTCGATTTCGTCCCGCCGGCCGACGAAGAGGCCGGTCAGCTCGGCCGACCCTCCTTCGCCGAAGGTGGCGCCGACGCTAGCCGAGGCTCGCTGGCGCGGCCGGCGCAGCAGCTCGAGGCCGGTGTCGAGGTCGGCGGTGTCGAGCCACGTCCAGGACGCGCGCGTGAAGAGGCCAGGCGTCACCGTCCAGCGGACCGCCAGCTCGGTCCCGGTCATCCGCGCCCGGCCGACGTTGAGGTTCTGGTTGGTGGCGAAGTCGTAGCGGATCAGGTCACGAACGGAGTTCCGGAAGAGGGAGGCCTCGAGGCTGAAGGACGGGGCTGGCGTCCAGTCGATGCCTCCCTCGACCGAGACCGACCTCTCCGGCTGGAGATCCCGGTTCCCCGAGAACGGGTAATAGAGCTCGCCGGTCGTCGGCGCCCGAAACGCACTCCCCGCTGCCGCCCGTAGCTTTAGCGCGGGCAGGACCCGCCAGGCAATCGCGAGACGCGGGCTGACGGCCGAGCCGAAGACGCTGTGGTCGTCACGCCGGACGCCCGCGGTGACGTTGAGGTTCCCGTCGGCGAGCGTCAGACGGTCCTCGAGGAAGAGCGCCCAGGTGCGCGTCGAGAGGTCATCCAGCTCGAGGCCGTAGGAGTCCTCGTTCGTCACGAGGGTCCGCTCCCAGTCCGCCCCGGCGGAGATCCGGTTGGGACCTACGGTGCTCGCCACGAGGAGCCGCCCGCCGGCGCGCTTCGCCTCGGTGTTCGAGAAGGTGAAACCAAACGGGTCGTCCGGGTCGGTGAGCCCCGGACGGTCCGCGGCGTACTGGAAGGCCGCTTCGAGCGAGGTCGATCCGGAGATCGCCCAGGTAACTGGGACCGCCCAGGTGGTCGAGTTGTTCGTCGTCTGCCGCCGCGGTGTGAGGTCGGCGCCGGAGAACGGGATGCCGCTCGCCGAGATGTCGTGGCGGAAGAGCGTTCCAACCCGCAGGCCGGGCGCGACGGTCAGGTCGAGGGCGGCCGAGGCATTCGTCGCCGAGAAGGCACTGTTCGGGAGGTCGCCGTCGGTCGTCGTCCTTCGGAACCCCGCCGTCAGACCGACCGGTCCGGCTGCATAGGAGGCTGAGGCCGTTCCCTCGCGGGCGGAGAGGCTCCCGGCGGCGAGGGTCGCATTCCCTTCGAGGTGGCCGCCCGAGCCGCTCTTCGGCGCCCGCTTCGTGAAGACCTGGACGACTCCGCCCACGGCCTCGGAGCCATAGAGGGCCGAGAACGGCCCGCGGACAATCTCGACCCGCTCGACGTTGGATGTGGAGATCGCCGAGAGGTCGGCGCCTCCGAAATAGGGGCTGTTGACCTTCACGCCATCCACCAGGAGCAGGAACTGGTTCGAGTTCGTCCCGCGGAGGAAGAGCGACGTGACGCCTCCGGGCCCGCCGCTCTGGACCACGTCGAGACCCGGGACAGCGCGGAGGAGCTCGAGAAGCGTCGTCGCCTTCGAGCGGGCGATCTCCTCGGCTCCGATGACGGTGGCAGCCACGCCGAGCGACGAGGCCGGAACCGGGGCAGCCTCCGCGCTCACGACGACGTCGGCGGTGATGGGACCCGGAGCCGCCGCGGAGGCTTGGGGGCCGGCAGCGGAGAGCGAGGCGGCGGACGCCGGACAGGCCAGGACGGTCAAGGCGATCAGGAGAACGGGAACCGAACGAAACGTGGGCACTGGAGACCTCCGTATCCGATGCGTCCCGCTTCCCAACGGAAGGTGGGGAGGCCGCTGATCCCGGAACGGATGGTCGGCCGCCGCACTTCCCGCGCCCCGGAGAAGACGGAACGGATGCGTTGTCGCCTCGGGCAGGTCTCCTGGCTTCCGGATCGTCCGCGACCGGACCCCTTCCCAACGCCGTGACCGTCCGCTCTGCGGGCCGATCGGCCGGCGTCAGTGGGTTGTCTGTCCGTCGCGTCCCCGGTCACAGTGGCGGGGGCCGCGCGGGAATCTCACCCGCTTCCCTCTTGACGGACGGCACGCGCCGCCCGCGTCCCCCCCCGGAGGCGGGGGACCCGAAGGAAGATGAAGAAGAGCCGGGCGGATGTTAGCAGGAGAAGATGAGGAGGCTCCGTACACGGGCGCACGCTTCTCCGATGGCGGCGGCGACCGCTGGCGAGCACTCCTCCGAAAAGGTGGACGTGTCCGCGATCTGAATCCCCAGCACTCGGACGCTCGACGGGCGGGGCAGGCCGACGGTCTCGGCCAGGGCGAGTGCCTCGCCCAGATCGAGGAAATGCCCGCCGGCCAGGGAACTTTTCGCCCCGGACCGGATCGCCGCGGGGTCCAGCTCGACGACCGAACCTGCCGGGAGCCCGATGTCCGCCGCGTCGACGACGATCAGCCGATCGCACTCGCCGAACCGGTCCAGGAGCGCCGTCCAACCCCCGGAGAGCTCCGCCAGGCCGATGCCCGGCGGGAGCCCTTCCTCCCGGAGCCGGCGGACCACGTGAATGGCGACGCCGTCGTCGCATCGCAGCGGGTTCCCGATGCCGAGGACCAGGACGCGGGCGGTATTGACGCCGTCCTGGTCTGGCGGGCTTTCCATGTCGGAGCCAAGCTTAACCGTTGCTTACTTCTTCCCGTCCCGCTTCGCTTCGATCTCTTTCTCCAGCTTCTCGAGGTCGCTGGACTTCGTGGCCTTTCCCTTCGCTGCCTTCTTCCGTCGTCCCAGGAAGTAGGCCTCGCCGGGGCGCCACTCGGGGCTCAAGACGCCAGCCAGGTCGGTGACGCCGTCCTTCACGCCCGCGCCTGCCTTCTTCCCGAGGTAGTCGGCGAGCATCGCGAACCCGATGAAGGGGAGGAACACGACGTATGTGGCGCCCATGAGAGGAGCCACCGCGAGAAGCGCCACCGCCGGGATCCTGACGTACTCGTGGGTCGGCCCGCCCGGAAGAACGCCTCCCTTGCCCGACAGCGTCACGAGATCCCAGGAGCCTTTGTTCCAGTAGATTCCCGCTTCTGCCTTCCGTCCGCCGGTGAGTGTGTTCTTCGTCATGGTGTGTCTCCTTCTCTCGTTCTCTTGACTTAAAGGTAGGCCCCTCGCGCTCCTTTCACCATCGGGAGTCCGCCCCGTTCCCTCGGGAACCTCTTCCGCATTGGCGGGGAAAAACTCCCTAGGAGGGCCCGGGGCTTTTCCCTACCGGCGCCCCGTCGCCACAAGACCTCCTGAACCAATGACTTGCACTGGCGAGGTGGAGGCAGCAGAATCCGGCGTCTTCCGGAATACGGATTCTCCCGAGGAGGCACTGATGGATCTTGAACGTCCCCCGATCGCGATCTCCCCTGTCGCGGTCGAGTCGCGCTTCCTGTCCCGGGTCTATGCCTGGATGGCGAGCGGGCTCGCGGTCACGGCTCTCGTCTCCTGGATCACGGTATCCAGCCCGGCGGTCCTCTCCTTCGTCTTCGGGAGCAAGCTGGTCTTCTTCGGCCTCATCATCGCCGAGCTGGCCCTGGTCGTCTGGCTCTCCGGGATGGTCGGCCGGATGTCCGCGACGACGGCCGCCGCGGTCTTTGTCGTCTACTCCGCTCTGAACGGCGTGACGCTGAGCGTGGTCTTCCTCGCGTACACGACCGGGTCGATCGCGTCGACCTTCGTCGTGACGGCCGGGACGTTCGGGGCGATGAGCCTCTACGGCGTCTCCACGAAGCGCTCGCTCGACGGCCTCGGCTCGTTCGCCTTCATGGGGCTCATCGGCGTCATCCTCGCGGGGATCGTCAACATCTTCCTCAAGAACTCGATGCTCGAGTTCGTCGTCAGCTGCGTCGGTGTCATCGTCTTCGTGGGCCTGACGGCCTACGACACGCAGAAGCTGAAGGCGATGGGGGCGACGCTGGACGCCAGCTCCGAGGAGGGCCGAAAGGGCGCCGTCCGCGGGGCGCTCTCCCTCTACCTTGACTTCGTGAACCTCTTCCTGATGCTGCTGCGGCTCTTCGGTAGACGGCGGTAAGCCGACCTCTACTTCTTCCCTTCCCGCTTCGTTTCGATCTCTTTCTCGAGCTTCTCGAGCTTCTTGTCCCCCTCGGCGCTGGCGCTCTCATTGCCCTTGGCCGCTTTCTTCCGCCGTCCCAGGAAGTACGCCTCGCCGGGCCTCCACTCGGGGCTGAGGACCATCGCGAGGTGCGTCACGCCGCTCTTGATCCCGACGCCGGCCTTCTTGGCGAGGAAATCGCCGAACATCGCGAACCCGATGAAGGGGAGGAACACGACGTACGAGGCACCCATCAGGGGGGCGAAGACGATCATCGCGAGGGCCGGGATCCGCACGTAGAGGGTCTCGGCGCTGCCCGGGAGGACTCCCCCTTCACCCGACAGCGTCACCAGGTCCCACGAGCCCTTGCTCCAGTAGATCCCTGCCTTGGCTTTGCTTCCGCCGGTGTTGCTGATGGTGTTGTTCATGGGGTGCCTCCTTCGCTCTTTCTGAATGTAAGGTAGGCCTCGGGACCCTCGGGCGCCATCGGGAGAAAGACCCCTATCGCCGGGAACGATTCCGGCGCCGGACGGGAAAAAGTCCCTAGATCCGGCGGGGGCTATTCCCTACGTTTCATGACCGCCAGACAACCCTTTGTATTCCAATGAGATCGCCAGGGACGGGCGGCCGCCCTCTATGCGATCGCGCCGAGCCGCTCCCCGACGCGCACGAGGCCGCGCCCGCGGGTCAAGGCCCAACGAGGGGCCTTCTCCCCGCCGATCAGGAGGACGACCGTCGACCCCAGCTCAAAGGTGCCGAGGTCGTCACCGGGAAGAGCCGGCAACCCGTTCACGTCAAGACGGCCGCGCGCGGGAAGTGTGCGGCCGCCCAGCCAGCGGCCGTCGACGACGGCGCCGCCGACGTGGGTCGCGGCAACGAGGACGGCCCCAATCCAGAGCCCCTCGTCGCTTCCCTTCCCTTCGGCGATCCAGGTGGAACGGCGATTCCGGACGTAGAGGCGCGGCGTGTGGGCCGTCGAGGCGGCGTTCACCGGCCACAGCTCCCCCTCGATCCGTGCGACCGAGCGGCAGAGCCCCTCGCACGGGACGTGGATCCGGTGGTAGTCCTTCGGCGAGAGGTAGAGCGTTGCGAAATGGCCACCAGCGAACCGGCCGGCGAGGGGGTCTTCGCCTAAGAGCTCGCCGAGCTGGTACGGCAGCCCCTTCGCCTGGATGAGCGCCCCGTCCTCGATCCGGCCGGAGGCGATCAGGTCCCCGTCGACCGGCGAGTTGATTCCCCCCACAACCGGCGGCGCCTGGGGCCTCAGACCCGGCTTCAGGCGCCTGGTGAAGAAGTCGAGGAGGGAGATGTACTCCCGGAGCGGCTTCTCCGCCTCCGAGCAGTCGGCGCCGACGGCGGCGGCAAACCGGGAGAGGACGCTCTCGCGGAGCCCTGCGGGGAGCGGCATCCGGGCCAGGGCGCCGACTCCTTCGGACCCGAGCTTTTTCGGGTAGAGGGCCAGGAGACGAAGGGAGAGCGGCGCGGTCAGACGAGACCCTTGAACTCCTCCGTCGCCTCGACGAGCGCGGAGGCGATCCCGGTCTCTCCCGCCGCGTGGCCGGCGTCGCGGATGAACTGGATCCTCGAAAGGGGCCACGCCTTGTGGAGGTCCCATGCGGAGGCGGCGGGACAGACGAGGTCGTAGCGTCCCTGGACGATGACGCCGGGGATCGCGGCGATCCGTCCCGCGTTGGCGAGTAGCTCGCCGTCGTTCCGGAAGAAGCTGGCGTTCACGAAGTAGTGAGCCTCGATCCGGGCGAGGGCGATTTCCTTGGGAACGTCCTCCTCGGCGGGAGGCTTCACGTCGGGCAGCAGGTATGAGGCCTGCTCCTCCCAGGCGTTCCAGGCGAGGGCCGCGTCCCGCCGGGTCTTTTCGCCGCCGCTCACGTCGTCGTTCATCAGGCGGGTGTGGTAGCTCCGCATCGGGTCCTTTCGCTCCGCTTCGGTCAGCGGCGCGAGGAGCTCGTCCCAGGCGTCGGGGTAGATCTGCTGCAAGCCCGAGCCGAAGGTCCACGCAATCTCCGACCGCCGGCTCAGGAAGATCCCACGGAGGATCAGCCCCTGGACCCGCGCGGGGTGCGTCTCGGCATACGCCAGGGCGAGCGTCGAGCCCCACGAGCCGCCGAAGACGAGCCACCGTTCGATCCCGAGACGCTCGCGAATCTTCTCGGTGTCGGCGACGAGGTCCCACGTCGTGTTCTCGCGCAGCTCGCCGAGGGGAGTCGACTTCCCCGACCCGCGCTGGTCGAAGAGGATCACCCTCCAAAAGGCGGGGTCGAAGAAGCGGCGGTGGATCGGGGCGATTCCGGCGCCGGGCCCTCCGTGGAAGAAGACGGCCGGCTTACCGTTTGGGTTCCCGGCCTGCTCGACGTGCAGCTCATGGAGGGGCGAGACGCGAAGGCGGAAGCTCTCGTAAGGGCTCAGATCGGGAAAGAGGTCGCGCAACACATCCGGAGTCTAGATGGTCGGCCCCGTTCCGTCAGTCGAGGGCGAAGAAGGCGCGGATCCGGCCGGCCAGCGTCGAATGTGCGGAGGCCAACCGCAGCCTCTTCGCCTCCTCCGACAGGCCCTCCCGTACGGCGGCCAGCTCCACGTCGCGCGCCGCGAGGACGGCCGAAATCTCGTCGGCGATCTGGGGGCGGTCGGTCAGGATCCCCTGGAACCGCTCCTTCTCGAGGCGCCAGCACTCGACCTCCGTGAGCGCGACGACCGTCGCCCGCCTCGGCTCCCCCGTCAACATCCCCATCTCGCCGAAGAAGTTCGGGGCCTCCAGCGTCGCCACGACCCGCGCCGGAGCTCCTGGGACCTCCACCCGGATCTCGGCCGAGCCGCGCGTCAGGACGTAGAGGTGGTGGACCTCCTTCCCCTGCACCACAATCGCCTCTCCCCGCGCGAACGGTGCGTGGCTGAGCGCCCCCGCGAGCCGCTCGAGCTCCTCGGGGGTGAGCGAGTGGAAGAGCGAGACGCTCCGGAGCGCCGCGAGGCGGCTCGCGTGATCCCTCACCTCATGGCGCGCCCGCTTCTCGTCGCCGACGTGGTCGAGGAAGACTGCGGTCGCCGGAAGGAGGTCAGGGATCCCGGCCCGCCGGAGCGAGTAGAAGATCCGGACCCGGACGACGGAATCGGTCGAGTCGTCGGCCGCAAGGTCGGTCAGCCAGTAACGGAGGGCGTACTGGTTGTAGCTGTCCTTGAAGTCCGTCAAGAGGACATGCGGGGCCGGGTCCAGGGCGACGTTCTTGATCGGCTCCCGGAGGAGACCGTCCAGGACGGCGGCCGCCACCGCCTCAGGGGAGGTCCGCGGGTCGACGCCGAAGTAGATCCAGCGCCGCTCCATCCGCTCCTCGCTCCACTTCCGCCCCTGCACCAGCACCTGCGCCTTGGACAGGAGGCTGTTCGGGACGATCAGGGTGTCGCCGTTCCGGGTCTCGATCGTGGCGTGCCGCCAGTTGATCTCCCGGACGCTCCCGGTGTGCTCGGCGAACCGGATCTTGTCGCCGGGCTCGATGGACCGGTCGATCTGGAGGGCGATCCCCGACATGATGTTGGAGAGCGTCTCCTGGAGCGAGAAGCCGATGACGGCGGTGACGACGGCGGACGTCGCCACGAGGCCGGCCAGGTCGACCTGGTGGATCGAGAAGAGGTAGAGGAGCAGCCCGAGGTAGGCGACGGCGATCGCCAGGTCCCGGACTATTCGGGGCGGCCGGAAGCGGACGAACGACAGGAACGCGAAAAAGAGGACGGCGGTGAGGTTGACGAACGCGATCCCCTCGAGGAGGAGCGCGAGGAAGCCGATCGTCCGGCCGGTCCCTGGCATCGAGAAGCTCGGGAGGACGACCGTGCCCGCGCGGAAGACCAGCGAGGCGAGGTAGAACGCCACGAGATTCAGGGCGTGCCGCCGCTCCTCGCGGAGGAACGCCAGGACGACGACGGTCAGGAGACCGAAGACGAGGCCTTGCCGGAAGACCTCGGTCGTGAAGGCGGCTCCCGCGCTCGGAATGTTCATTTGTCGTCCGCGGCAAACGCTAGCAGGGTCCTGGAAAACCGCAAGGGGGCCCCCAGGCCCTCGCGGGCGAACGAAAGAAGAACCGTTTCCCCCGCTCCTTTCGTAAACTCCTCGGCGATGCCGAAAGACACGAAGAAGCGCCGCAAGCTGGACGGGGCCTCGCGAACCCGAGCTCCCGAGAAGTTCGCGGGGGCCGAGGAGCTGTACGGGATCGAGAACTGGGGCAAGGGGTTCTTCTCTGTCTCGGACGAAGGGGACCTGCTCGTCCACCCGACGCGGGAGGCCGCCCGGTCGATCAACCTCAAGGGGGTCGTCGACGACGTGTCCCGCCGCGGGATCACGACGCCGATGGTGATCCGCTTCCCGCAGATCCTGGCGTCGTCCGTCCGCGAGCTGAACGACGCCTTCGTCAAGGCGATCAACGAGTACGAATATGACGGCAGCTACCGGGGCGTGTTCCCGATCAAGGTCAACCAGAAGAAGGTCGTCGTCCGGGAGATCCAGGAGGCTGGACGCAAGTACGGCTACGGCCTGGAGGCGGGGAGCAAGCCCGAGCTGATCGCGGCCCTGTCGGCGGACCTCTCGCCCGAGTGCCTCATCACGACGAACGGCTACAAGGACGAGGCCTTCATCCGGATGGCCCTGAACGGGATCCGAATGGGGAAGAAGGTCATCATGATCCTGGAGAAGGTCTCGGAGCTGGACCGGATCCTGGACGTGGCCAAGAAGCGCGGCGTCAAGCCGCTGATCGGCCTCCGGGCGAAGCTTTATGCGCGCGGGTCCGGGAAATGGGCGAAGTCGGGAGGCGAGGCGGCGAAGTTCGGCCTGACGACGACCGAGATCCTCAAGGCGGTCGAGGTTCTCAAGGCCCGCCGGATGCTCGACTCGCTCGTCATGGTCCACTTTCACATTGGGTCACAGATCACCGACATCCGGAAGATCAAGGACGCGATCAAGGAGTCGGGGCGGGTGTATGCGAAGCTGGCCCGTTCGGGCGTCGAGATCCAATACCTGAACCTGGGCGGGGGGCTCGGGGTCGACTACGACGGGTCGAAGACCGCCTTCGACTCCTCAATGAACTACACGGTCCAGGAGTACGCGAACGACGTCGTCTATACGGTCAAGACCATCTGCGAGGAGGAGAAGGTCCCGGTCCCGACCCTGGTGACGGAGTCGGGCCGCGCGGTCACCGCCTTCCACTCCGTCCTGGTCACGAACGTCGTCGACGTCGCCGACCGTCTCGAGCAGGACAAGACGGTCGAGATGGACGGGGACGAGAACCACGTCGTCCGGGAGCTGTACGACGTCCTCAAGGGCGTCTCGGCGAAGAACGTCCGCGAGAGCTACCACGACGCGCTCCAGTACAAAGAGGAGCTCTTCACCCTGTTCAACCTCGGCTACGTGTCGCTGGAGGACCGGTCGAAGGGCGAGATCCTCTTCTGGAACATCTGCGACAAGATCCGCCGCCACCTGAAGAGCCTGAAGGAGATCCCGGAGGAGTTCGAGGACCTCGAGGTGATGCTCTCGGACAAGTACGTCCTCAACTTCTCGGTCTTCCAGTCGATCCCGGACTCGTGGGCGATCGACCAGCTCTTCCCGATCCTGCCAATCCACCGGCTACGCGAGAGGCCCGCCGAGAGCGGCACACTGACCGACATCACCTGCGATTCCGACGGGAAGATCGAGAAGTTCATCGACCTGCGCGACATCAAGGAATCGCTCCCGCTCCATAACTTCCGGCGCCACCAGCCCTACCTGATCGGCATCTGCCTGATCGGGGCCTACCAGGACGTCCTCGGCGACCTCCACAACCTGCTGGGGGAAGCCCACGAGGTCCTCGCAATCGTCGACGAGAACGGGCGGACACGGATCCAGGACCTCCTGCCCGGCGAGACGTGCGAGCGGGTCCTGTCGTACATGAACTGGGAGCGCCAGGAGATCCTCGAGGGGTTCTGGCGTCAGCTCCGGAGAGCGACCGAGAAGGGGAAGATCCGCGAGACCGAGGCGAAGGCGATCGCCAAGGACCTCGAGGTGACCCTCTCGCACTACACTTACCTCGAGGATTGACCGTGGACGGGAGCGACCCGATGCAGGCGACGGAAGGACGGCGATGACGACCAACGTCAGGATGGAGACGCTCCGGACACCCTACCTCCTCCTCGCGTCCCCCGAGCTCGGCGACCCGAACTTCCGCAAGGCGGTCATCCTGGTGGGTCATCACACCGACGAGGGGGCGCTCGGCTGGATCGTGAACCGCTCCATCGACGGGGGGGCGCGCGCCCTTCTCCCGGAGCAGCTGGCAGCGCCGCTCCACCCCGACACGCCGCTTCGGATCGGCGGGCCGATCGGAACGCCGGGCCTCCTAGTCCTCCATCGGACGCCGGTGGCGGGGATCGAGTCGACCGAGCTGGCGTCGGGACTCTTCGTCTCCGCTTCCCCCGACATTCTCTCGAAGCTCTTCGCGTCGATCCCCGGCAAGGGGATCCCGGCCGGGCTCTTGATCTTCGGCTACTCCGGTTGGGGGCCGGGTCAGCTCGAGCGCGAGATGGAGGACGGCTCGTGGCTCGTCCTCCCCTACGCCGAGGAGCTGGCGTTCCCAGGTGAGGAGGAGACGCTCTGGGAGCGCGGCCTCGCCCGCCTGGGAGCCGACCCGGGAAACATCTCGTCCCCGCCTACGGGGATCAACTGACCAGTTGATCCCCGTAGGCGGGGACGGCGCTACGCGCCTACCGGAGCTGGCTGCCGTTTGAGAGGGGAACCCGCTTCCGGTTCCCCTCGCCGCTTCGCGGCCCACCCTTCCGCGCCCCGGAGAGGGCGGCCGGGCTCGGTTCCTTCTCCGGACCTAAGGAGGTCGTCGATGCCGCGGCGACTCGTCACGACGGCCACCTCCCCGTCACGGGCTAGTGGCGAACTCCCGGACGATCCGCTTCATCCGTTCCACTCCTTCGACGAAGAGGGGCAGGTGGATTCTCTCGTCCGGATGATGGGCGTGCGCGGCGTCGAAAACGTTGATGGCGAAGGTCGACACG
>CALFNC010000538.1 GCA_937902605.1 uncultured Acidobacteriota bacterium
CGCCGCCCTCTCGGGCCGGCTTCGCTTCCTGGGCCTCCTCGGGACCCTCACGGAGTCGCTCTCGACCGGCTGGCGGCAGCGGGTCGCCCTCGCCGCCGCGCTCCTCCACCAGCCGGAGCTCCTCTTCCTCGATGAGCCGACCGGCGGCGTCGACCCCCGCGGGCGGCGCCTCTTCTGGGACCTGATCTACGAGCTGGCGGCCGACTCGGGGATGACCGTCCTCGTCACTACCCACTACATGGACGAGGCCGAGCAGTGCGACACGCTCGCCTTCATCCTCAACGGCGACCTGATCGCCCAGGGGACGCCGCACGGCGTGAAGGACGGCCTGCGGGGTCGCCTCCTCGAGGTGCCGCTCTCCTCCGATCCGTTCACCGCGCTGGCCGCGGTCAGGAATGCTCCCGACCTCGAAGATTCTTACCTCTTTGGACTCCGCCTCCGGGCGTTGGCCCACGTCGGAAGAACGAGCGAGGCGGGCGTGCTTCTTTCCAAGTTCGGCACTCCCGTCCAGGCGGAGCCGACCCTCGAGGACGTCTTCGTCGACCTCGCCCGTGACTACGCGGCAAAGAAAGTGACGGTGGCCGCGTGAAGCGCCTCCTCGCCCTCGTCGTCAAGGAGTTCCTCCAGCTGAAGCGGGACAAGATCAGCCTCCGGATGATGGTGATGATCCCGCTGATGCAGACCTTCATCTTCGGGTACGCCATCAACTACGACGTGAAGCACCTGAAGACGGTCATCCTCGACGAGTGCCGGTCGTTCGACAGCCGCGAGCTGGTCGCCAAGATGACCGCCAGCGAGTACTTCGACGTGATTGGGAGCATCACCTCGCTCGCGGAGCTCCGGCGGGAGATGGACGCCGGGCATGTCGTCTGCGGGCTCGTCATCGACCGGGAGTTCGGAAAGGACCGCCACCGCGGGGCCGCCGCCCATGCCTTCCTCGTCGTCAACGCCTCCGACACCACCACGGCGACCCAGGCGATGGCGATCGCCTCGGGGATCTCGAATCAGATGTCGATCCAGACCCTCGCCAAGAAGGCGGGCTGGAAGGAGAGGCTGCTCCCGGTCGACCTCCGGGTGCGGCCCTGGTACAACCCCGACCTCCGGACCGCCACCTTCATCATCCCGGGCCTGCTCGGCCTCGTCCTGACCTTCACGCTGATCCAGTACACCGCCATCGCCCTCGTCCGCGAGCGGGAGCGGGGGACGCTCGAGCAGCTCCAGGTCACCCCCGTCACTCGGTTCGAGATCATCATCGGAAAGATCCTCCCGTTCCTCGTGATCGGTCTCCTCCAGATGTCCTTGATCCTTGGCCTGATGGTTTTCGCGTTCGATGTGCCGATCGCCGGAAGCGTCCTCCAGCTCTACCTGGCGAGCGTCCTCTTCATCGCCGCGGTCCTCGGGCTCGGGATGCTCCTTTCGACGATGGCCAAGACGCAGATGCAGGCGATCCAGCTCTCCTTCATCTTCCTTCTGCCTTCCGTCTTCCTGTCGGGCTACGTCTTCCCGATCGAGGGGATGCCCCTCTTCTTCCGGCTCATCACCTACCTCATCCCGCTCAAGTACTACCTGCTCCTCGTCCGCGGGATCGTCCTCCGGGGCGCCAGCATCACGCAGCTCTGGGAGCCGCTCCTCTCGCTCGCCGGCTTCACCGTCCTGATCATCGGGGCCGCCGTGGCCCGGTTCAAGAAGACGGCGGATTAGGTTCCCCTCCGCCGCGCATCTTGACAGCAACTCAACCGGTCATCATGATGCTCCCATGAGGACGACGGTCACCCTGGAGCCCGACATCGCCGCGAGCCTCAAGGAGCTCGCTCATCGAAGCCGGACAACATTCAAGGCCGCATTGAACACCGTGCTCCGCCGTGGACTCGCGGCGCAGGTCCCGGATGCCAAGCGAGGACGCCGGTTCGTCGTCGAGCCTCATGACGGCACGTTCAAGCCGGGCCTGGACCTGGGCAGGCTGAACCAGCTCACCGATCAGCTTGAGACCGAGGCGTTCGTCGCCAAAGCTCGAGACCGGCGATGATCGTCCCGGACGTCAACCTTCTCGTCTATGCCTACAACCGACACGCTCCCAAGCACACTCAGGCCAGAAGATGGTGGGAAGCCACGCTCAACGGAAGTGTCCCGGTCGGCATCCCGTGGGCGGTGAGCTGCGGCTTCATCCGCATCATGACCCACCCCGCTGTCCTCGACCCGCCTCTGCTGGTGGAGCGGGCCGTCGGTCTTGTTCGTTCCTGGCTCGAAAGACCGGTTGTGCAGATCCTCGAGCCCGGTCCTCGGCACCTCGAGATTCTCGCCAGGCTGCTCGCAGGGCTCGGCGTCGGTGGCAACCTCACCACGGATGCGCACCTGGCCGCCATTGCGATCGAGCACCAGTGCGAAATCCAGAGCAACGACACCGACTTCGGCCGGTTCCCCGGCCTCCGCTGGAGCGACCCTTTGCTCGAAGTCCGCTGAGCCATACCGGCGCTCGCCTCTTGGCCGCCTCGTGAGGTGCGCGCTTCTCGTGGCCGCCTTCGTTCTCACAACCGCGGCGCGTGCGCAGGAGCCGCCGGCCGATCCCGGGTTCGTCTGGGACCCCGAGGACAGTTTCTACGACGACACGCGGCGGGGGCGGCGACTCCGGCCGGCCTCATCAACGGCGTGGGCGCGGCGGGGAAGGCGCTGGCCGAGCACTATCCCTGCGGGGCCGAGAGGCACCGGGACCAGCTTCCTGATTCCGTCGACCTCTGATCACCGCCCAGGACGGCCGTCGCGCTGACATCCCCTGCGGCGCCCACAAGCGGTCTGGCTAACCTGGCTAGGCGTGCTACGATCAAAACGGAGGTTTCGATGAAGGTCAATATGCTGGAAGCCAAGAGCCAGCTCTCCAAGTTGGTCGAGGCGGCGCTCCAAGGCGAGGAGGTCCTCATCGCCAGAAACGGGGCGCCAATGGTCCGGCTCGTGCCGGTCGCCAGGAAGGAAGGCCTCGCGGGTTGGGGAGCCCTCCGGAAGCTTGCCAAGGGAGTCGACGCTGCGTTCTCGCCCGAGGCCGACGCGGAGGTCCTGCGAGCGCTCGAATGCCACCCGTGAGGCTGCTTCTCGACACTCAGGTGGCGCTCTGGTGGCTGACGGCCAGCCGGCGGCTAGCGAGAGACACGCGCGAGCTGATGGCCGGCTCACGGTGCGTCGTCTCCGTGGCAAGTATCTGGGAGGTGGCGATCAAGCACCGGATCGGGAAGCTGTCTGTTTCTCCCGGAGTCTTCCGTGACGCGATGCGGGACGGTGGCGCGCTGATCCTGTCCGTGACCGACGAACACGCTCTCGGCACCTCGGCGCTCCGGTTCGAGCATCGTGACCCCTTCGACCGCCTGCTGCTCT
>CALFNC010000539.1 GCA_937902605.1 uncultured Acidobacteriota bacterium
GGATCAGCGCGTCGCTGTCGGCCATCTGGGGGATCTTCTCCGGGTGGACGAAGGAGCCCGCCTGGACCAGGTCGATCCCAGCGGCGAGAAGACCGCGGATCCAGGCTTCCTTCTGCCCCGTCGGGACGACGGTCTTCTCGACCTGGAGCCCGTCGCGCGGGCCGACCTCGTGGAGGACGATTCGCTGCATCGAAGCTCTGCCGCCCCGGTCGAAGCTCATAGCGCCCGGGCGATCGCCTCGGCCATCTCGAGGGTCGTGTTCGAGCCGCCCATGTCGTACGTCCGGACCTTCCCCTCGGCGATCACCTGCGCGGTGGCCGCCTCGAGCTTCCGCCCCTTCTCCGTTTCGCCGAGGAAGTCGAGCATCATCTTCGCCGCGAGGATCGTCGCGATCGGGTTGACCTTGTACTGCCCGGCGTACTTCGGGGCCGACCCGTGGCTCGGCTCGAAGACGGCGAGCTTCTCGCCGATGTTCCCCGAGCAGCCGAAGCCGAGGCCGCCCACCATCTGGGCCGCCAGGTCCGAGATGATGTCGCCGTAGAGGTTCGAGGAGACGAGGACCTCGTAATTGAAGGGGTTCTTCAGCAGCCACATGCAGATCGCGTCGACGTTCGCATCGTCGCAGACGATCTCCGGGAACTCCTTAGCGACTTTCTTCGCCTCCTCGAAGAAGAGGCCATCGGCCGCCCGGACCACGTTCGCCTTGTGGACGATCGTCACCTTCTTCCGGCCGAACTTCCGCGCGTACTCGAAGGCGGCCCGGACGATGCGCGACGACCCCTTGCGCGTGTTCACCTTGCAGGAGATCGCGTATTCGTCGCTCGCACAGCCGGCGAAGGGCGCGAACGGCTTCGAGAGCTTCGCCAGGACGTCCGACAGCTCCTTCGGGACCGGCGAGAACTCGACCCCGGCGTAGAGGTCCTCGGTGTTCTCCCGGAAGATGACGAGGTCGATCCCCTCCTTGAAGTTGAGCGGGTTGCCCGGGTAGGCCTTGCACGGACGCAGGCAGACGTAGAGGTCGAAGAGCTGCCGCATCCGGACGATCGGGGAGCGATACGTCAGGCCCTTTCCCCTGTGCGACGCCGACAGCTCCTCCTCGGCGGCCTTTACCGGTTTCGACGTGATCGCGCCGAAAAGGGCCGCGTGCGAGATCTTCAGAAGGTCGATCGTCCGGGTCGGGAACGCGTCCCCTTCCGAGCACCAGAAGTCCCATCCGATGTCGCCGTGCGGGTATTCCGCGTCCAGCTTCAACGCATCGAGCGTGATGCGCGCCGCCTCCATGACGTCCCTGCCGACGCCGTCTCCAGGGAGCCAGGCGATCTTGTATCGAGGCATGTACGTCTGTTCCTCCGTATCCCCGGCCCGTCAGAGCGAACCGCCCGGAGCCTGGCGTCAGCCCGCTCGAGCTCGGAACGCGGCGTAGGCCAGGATGAGGGCGAGGACCACCAGAACGAATCGAGCCATTCCCATCATGCGGCTGTGGGCCACGGGCCTGGTCTCTTTAGGTTTGATGCCCGTAACGGCCGCGACGGCGGCGATGATGACTGCGAGGCTGAGCAATATGAGCCAGTTCATGACCTCACTCTAGCAAAAGAGACCGCGACGGGCCCCGTCCCGACCATCAGCCGCAGTGCCGCCGATGCCGCCGATGCCGCCGAAAATCAAACTTCCTGCTATCCCTCCTTCCCTAGGGCGTCCTCAGCTCGGTTTGGGCGCCGGCTTCTCGAAGAGCGAGGCGTCCGGCTTCGTGTTCACCTTGATCTCGGTGGTCTTCGACGACTGCGCCTTCTGCCCGTTCTGCGTCACCTCCTGCGCGAATGGCAGGATCAGGCCGTCGACGTTCCGGTAGTCCCCATAGTCGATGACGCTCTTCACCGGTCCCTCTCGCCCAACGCCGCTGTGGCTCGAGCGCAGGAGCCGTCCCGTCGCCGGGTCGACGAACCAGCGAACCTCCGCCTTGTCGTAGACGACGTCGAGCAGCTCGGCTTCGATGTCGCCGACCTTCTCCCTGCCGGCGGACGCGACCGCCAGCTTCGGGTCGCCCGCCTTCTGTACAAGGAAGATCGGCTGGCGTTGCATCTGCTTGGCCATTTCGTCACGCATCGAGCCGGGCATGTCCTGCGCCCCCATGGGCGAGAGGACGAAGGCCCCGGCGGGTCCTAAGACCTGCGTCATCGCCCCCATCGGCGTCTTGATCTCCGACCGCATCCGGTCGGGGAAGACGACGACGGTCGAGAGCTCGAACTCCATGTCTCCCTGCGGGGTCTTCGCCGTCATCTTCGCCTTCGTCGCCACGTCCTTGACCGCGCCGACCTTCTCGGCCCCGCCCATGGCCACGACGACCTTCGCGAAGAGAGCCTTGCCGGACGCCTTGGCGGTGTCGGTGGCTGCCACCTTTTTCTCGCCGCCCGGCGCCGGAATGGTGATGTCGATCGTCTTGACCGCACCGAACGTCGAGAGGGGCTTGTCGAAGTCTGCGCTCTTGCCGACGACGAGGATGGCGAGGTCCTGTCTCCTCACGTGCTTCTTCGCGACGCGCTGGACGTGCTCGGCGGTCACCTTCTCGATCTCCGCCCGGTAGCGGTCGAGGAAGTCCGGCGGGTAGCCGTAGAACGCGTAGAGCGCCTGCTCGCGAAGGATCTTCTCCTTCGAGTCGAAGCGGAAGACGAACGAGTTGAGGATGGCGTCCTTCGCCTTCTTCATCTCCTCGGCGGTCGGCGGCTTGGCCACGATGGCGTCGACCTCGGTGAGGAGCGCCTCGATGCCGGCCGCGGTCGTCACGCTCTTGGTCCCCATCATGATTCCGAAGAGGCCCGGATAGTCCCAATCCGAGCGGACGCCGCCGCCAACCGCGTAGGCGAGACCCTTGGCGGAGCGGACGTTTGAGAAGAGGCGCGCCGAGAAGCCGCCGCCGAAGACCTCGTTCATCACCTCGAGGGCGAAGTAGTCCGGGTCGTTCCGGACGATGCCGAGATGGACGAGCCGGATGTTCGACTGGTTCACGTCGCCCTTCTCGACGAAGTAAACCCCGGGAGCGGCCGCCTTGCGGTAGGGCGCGGCCGGCTCGGAGAGCGCTGGTCCCTTCGCCCCTGTCCCGAACGTCTT
>CALFNC010000540.1 GCA_937902605.1 uncultured Acidobacteriota bacterium
ATACTCGATTCGAAACGGTGAATCCATCGGGCCTTGGCCGATAACTCTGATGACGCCATTCTCACCAAGTCGCTCGACGGGACGATCCTCACCTGGAACGCGGGGGCGCAGGCCCTGTTCGGCTACACCTCGAAGGAGGCGGTCGGGCAGTCGGTCGAGCTCCTGGTCCCACCAGAGCGAAGGGCGGAGCTGGTCGAAACCCTCGATCGCGTAAGGGCCGGTCAGTCCATATCGCACCTCGAGACGGTGCGGCGCCGGAAGGACGGGACCGAGGTTGTCGTCGCCCTCAGTATCTCCCTCCTCCGCGACGCGGACGGGCGAATGACCGGGGCCTCCACGATCGTCCGGGACGTCACGAAGAGCAGGACTGCCGACGAGCGCCTCCGGGAGAGCGAGGAGCGATACCGGGTCTTGTTCGACGAGAGCCCGATGCCGATGTGGTTGTACGACCCGGGGTCGCTGCGGATCGTCATGGCGAACCACGCGGCCGCCGAGCTGTACGGCTACACGATGGACGAGCTTCTGGCGCTGGCGCTCCCGGACGTTTTTCGGCCCGAGGACGCGGAGAAGATCCGCGCGGCGGTCCGGGCGTTGCCGCTGGGCCGCTCTTACGTCGGAACCTGGAAGCACCGGCGCAAGGACGGCAGCCTCCTCGATGTCGACATGCACCGGAACGACGTGCGCCTCGGGGGCCGGACGTTGCGGCTCGCCGTACTCCACGACGTCACGCGGCGCCGGAATCTCGAGGAGGAGCGCCGCCAGTCCCAGAAGATGGAGGCCGTCGGGCGCCTCGCCGGCGGCGTGGCACACGACTTCAACAACCTCCTGACGGCCATCCTGGGCTACAGCGACCTTCTCGCGAGCCGCTTCCACGTCGGCGATCCCGAACGCGCGGAGATCCAGGAGATCCGCCGGGCTGGCGAGCGGGCAGCGGCCCTGACGCGGCAGCTCCTCGCTTTCAGCCGCAAGCAGGTGCTCCTTCCGGAGGTGCTCGACCTCGACAGCGTCGTACGCGGCCTGTTGCGGCTGCTGGAGCGCCTCATCGGCGAGAACATCACGGTGAGCCTGGTCGTCGCGCCCGACCTCGGGCGGGTCCTGGCCGACCCCGGCCAGATGGAGCAGGTCATCATGAACCTCGCCGTCAACGCGCGCGACGCGATGCCCCGCGGCGGCGAGCTCCGCGTCGAGATTCAGAACGTCGACCTTGACGACGCGTTCGCGAGCGAGCACACCGGCGTGACGCCGGGCCCCCACGTTCTGCTCGCCGTGACCGATACCGGCGTTGGGATGGCCCCCGAGGTCCAGAAGCAGATCTTCGAGCCGTTCTTCACCACCAAGCGGACCGGCGAGGGAACCGGCCTCGGGCTCTCGACCGTGCACGGCATCGTGAACCAGAGCGGCGGGACGATCTGGGTCGACAGCGAGCCCGGCCGCGGGACGACGGTCCAGATCTACCTCCCCCGCATCGTCGGGGCCGCCGCTGCGGCGCAGCTGGCATCCGGAACGTTTCCTTCGCTCGAGGGTTCCGGGATGATCCTCCTCGTCGAGGACGATGAGCAGTTGCGCCAGCTTGCCAGGCGCATCCTCGAGCTCAGCGGCTACACCGTGCTGGAGGCCCGGAGCCCCGAGGTTGCGCTGCGCGTCGCGCGCGAGCACGACGGTCCAATCCACGTCCTCCTCACGGACGTCGTGATGCCGGGCATGAGCGGGCCGGAGCTCGCCGCCTCACTCCTGCGCGAGCGTCCCAACATGCCCGTCCTCTACATGTCCGGCTACACGGACAACGCGATTGCGCACCACGGCGTCCTGGACCCCGGGACGCAGCTCATTCAGAAACCCTTTACCCCGAACCGGCTGGTTCAACGGGTGCGCGAGGTCATGGGCGGGACTCGCTGACCGAACCGGGCCCCGCCCGCTCCGCGGCGGGCAGGAGAGATCGGTCCGGACGCACGAGACGCGGAAAGCTACTCACCTATCGCGCCCCACGAGACCCATGTCCTTCCGGCGGGCGGCATCGTGCCAGCTTCGCATTTCGAAGCGGGAGCGGCCGGTCACTTCCGGACCAGCTCGACCCTGCGGTTTTGGGCCCGCCCCAGCTCCGTGGCGTTGTCGGTCACGGGCTTTGACTGGCCGAATCCGAGAGAGCTCAGGCGCGAAGGGGCCACGCCCTTGCCGACCACCTCGGCGAGCGTGGGCAGCGACTCGGGGCGGATGTGGGCCGAGTCGGTGTCGAAGAGGATGCCGTAGAGCCGGGCCCGGCCGCTCGCCGAGAGGTCCTTCTTGAGTTGCCCCTCCACGGAGCCGGACCAGTGAGGGCAGCCTCCGACCTCGGTGCCGGCGCGGGTGCCGGTCCAGTTGCCGTCCGGTTCTCTGCCCTTGTCGGTGCCGCGCCACCAGTAGCCGCGGAAGCTGCCGCCGTCGGGGCTGAAGACGAAGCCCATCAGCTCGGTGTACTGGGCGTCCTCATGGTTGTTGAGGAGGGTCAGGCGCACCCAGCGCCCCTCGGCCTTCTTCATAGCCGCGAAGCGCTGGCCGTCCTTCCGATCTGCGAGGGTCGCGCACAGGACCGGCGCGAAGCCGGCGTCCTTCGAACGTGGCTGATACCTCGACGATGACGTCTTTGGCGCCCCTCCCCTTGCCGTCGATGCCCATCGTATCGAATTCAAAGGCCTCGATGAAGGCCGGAGCCGCCATCTCGAAGACGAAGACGTTGTCGGCGATCTTGCCCTCCTTGCTGGCCCAGCCCGAGCTGGGGGCGTCGTCAAGCATGTTCACCGCTGGCCACCCCGCCGTAGCACGCCGGCTCCACGATAGGCACCGTGCCTTCGCCGACAGCCAAAAGGTTGACATCCTGCGCCGCTGCCGAGACCGCGACGAGCGCCGCCGCCACCGCTCCCACGAGAATCATCCCAAAACGTCGCATGGTCCCTCCGCCTAGTGTCCCGTCTAAAGATAGCTCGCAGTCCCCCGTCACACCGGCGGCGCCACGTCGCGGAGGCGGAGCGGGGAGAAGAGACTCGTCATGCCGGCACTCTACCCTTCGAGCGAGGCGACCCGATCACCGCTCACGTCGCGAGGTGCGCCGTGGCGTCGTAAGCGTCCACCTTCTGCTCCGCGTCGCGATTGCGCGCCCTCGCGGCCCAT
>CALFNC010000541.1 GCA_937902605.1 uncultured Acidobacteriota bacterium
GCCGACGATGAAGCGCTTCATCGTCGGCGCCGAGGGCGCCGATTACTTCCTGGTCTACGCGCGCACCAACACTGACCGCGAGGCCAGGCCTGAGGAGACGCTGACCTGCTTCCTCGTCGACCGCGGCCCGGGCGTCGAGGTCAGCTACCTCTACGGGCTCATGGGCTGCCGAGGCGGTGGCACTGGGCGGCTCGTCTTCAAGGACGTCCTGGTTCCGCGCGAGAACGTCGTCGGCCGCGTGCATCACGCGACAGACGTCTTCAACACCATGATGGTCCCGGAACGGCTCGGCACCGCCGCCATGACCATTGGCGCCGCCCGCCCGGCGGTCGAGCTGGCGACCGCGTACACCCGGAAGCGCAAGGCCTTCGGTCAGGCGGTGAACCGCTTCCAGGGGGTGAGCTTCCAGATCGCCGAAGCCGTCACCCTCCTCGACGCGAGCCAGTCGCTGGTCTACACCACGGCGCGCGCCGTCGATGCCGGCCTACCGGCTCTCACCACCCGTCGCTGGGTCAGCGAGACCAAGAAGTTCGTCACCGAGAGCTGTCAGCAGGCGGCGCGCCACGCCATGCAGGTCATGGGCGGCATCGGCTATACGAACGTCTTTCCCATCGAGCGCATCGTCCGCGACCTCGGGTTGGCCTCGATCTGGACCGGCACGAACGAAGTGATGAGCTCGATCATCGCCCACGACTGGTACCGGGAGCACGGCAATAGCCGACCGCCACGCGACCACGAAGCCGACGCCCTGGCCGCGGACGCGGCCGACGAGAAGGTTTACGAGTAATCGGAGCACCCACTACGAAGAGCGATTGAGCTGAACACAAAGCGCAGCGCTGACCCCGACCTACGCGCTCGGGCCTCGGTGCCCGATGGGGGGCGCTAGCGGCCGAATCGAAACTCCTTATCCTTGTCCTTCAATGTCCATGAGCCCCGAGCGCCCCACGTCCGACTTCCCGACGCCGCTTCTCCCGCAGGACGTCGTCCTCCGCTTCCTGGAGAGCACCGGCCGCCCTTCCGAAGCGCGGCTCTACATAGACCTCTTCCATGCGCGTCCGCGCGAGCAGTTCGCCGCCATCGCGATCGACGCGAACGTGATGGCGGACGCGGCCGACGCCGTCGTGCAGGACCTGAAGTTCCTCACGGCGCTCGACCTCTACCCGACCGTCGTGCTAGGAATCTTCCAGCCTGCCGATGCGGCCGAGCACTCCCGGACCCTGCTCCGCCACCTGGAGGCCGAGCGGGTCCGCGCCGAGGAGTGGTCCGCGGCGACGCCCGGGCTGCCCGGGCGCCTGACGACGTGTGTCAATCGCGGCGCCATCCCCGTGGTCATCTTCGAGCCGCCCGAGAACGGACGCCCGGACAATCGGGTCGTCCGCCTCCAGCGGCTGGGCAGGATCCTCATCGAGCTCCAGGCCCGCAAGCTCATCTTCCTCCACCGGCCGGGCGGCCTGCGCCAGGGGGGCGTCCTCGTCCCGATCGTCAACCTGACGACCGACGTCCCTGCTCTCCTCGCGAGCCGGGAGATCTCGCGCAAGGAGGCCCTCATCCTGGAGCACGCGTCCTGGCTCTGCGCGGAGGCAGCCCCCCTCCCCATTACCGTCGCCATCACCTCGCCGCTGAACCTCCTCCGGGAGCTCTTCACGGTGAAGGGGGCGGGAACCCTCCTGCGCCGCGGGGCGCGAATCGCCCGCTACGAAGGCTGGGACGGCGTGGACGTTCCGCGCCTGCGGGAACTCCTCGGGTCGAGCTTCGGGCGCGCCCCGACCGACGCCTTCTTCGCCAGGACACCCAGCCGCGTCTATCTCGAGGAGGGCTACCGGGGCTGCGCGATCCTCTCGGACGCGCCGCTCGGCGCGTATCTCACGAAGTTCGCGGTCTCGGCCGAGGCTCAGGGCGAAGGCATCGCGCGCGACCTGTGGGAGGCGCTCATGTCGGACACCCCCGTGGTCTTCTGGCGGGCGCGCCGGACGAATCCGATCAGCGAGTGGTATGTCAAGCTCTGCGACGGCC
>CALFNC010000542.1 GCA_937902605.1 uncultured Acidobacteriota bacterium
TCATCTACTAGATCAACCGCCGGTTCCTCGATGAGGTCTCTCGCCGCTTCCCCGGCGACGACGCGCGCCTTCGCGAGATGTCCATCGTGGAAGAGGGCGAGACGAAGCAGATCCGGATGGCCTACCTTTCGATCGTCGGCAGCCACTCGGTGAACGGCGTCGCCGCCCTCCACTCGGAGCTGGTCAAGAGCGCGCTCGTCCCCCGGTTCTTCGAGATGTGGCCGGAGCGCTTCAACAACAAGACCAACGGCGTGACGCCCCGGCGGTGGCTGCTCGGGGCCAACCCCGGCCTCGCCGCGCTCATCACGGAGGCGGTCGGCCCCGGCTGGGTCACCGACATGGACCGCGTCCGCGGGCTCGAGGCGCTGGCTGACGACGCCGCGTTCCAGGAGCGGTTCGCTGCCGTGAAGAGGCGGAACAAGGAGCGCCTCGCGGCGCGGATCCGGTCCCTCGTCCGGGTGAAGGTCGACCCCGACTCGATCTTCGACGTTCAGATCAAGCGGATCCACGAGTACAAGCGCCAGCTGCTCCTCGTCCTCCACGTCATCCACCACTACTTTCGGATTGTCCAGGACGGCGATACGGCGGGGCCGCCGCGTACCTACCTCTTCGCGGGGAAGGCCGCTCCAGGGTATGCCACGGCGCGCCGGATCATCCGCCTGATCAACTCGGTCGGCGACGTGATCCGAAAGGACCCGCGAGTGAAGGGGCGGATCGAGGTGGTCTTCCTCCCCGACTACCGCGTCTCGCTGGCCGAGGCGATCGTGCCGGCGGCCGACCTCTCCGAGCAGATCTCCACAGCGGGGAAGGAGGCCTCGGGAACGGGGAACATGAAGCTCTCGATGAACGGCGCCCTCACGATCGGGACGCTCGACGGCGCGAACGTCGAGATCCGCGACGAGGTAGGGCCCGAGAACTTCTTCCTCTTCGGCCTGACCGCGCCGGAAGTGGAGCGGATGCGCCGGGAAGGGTCGTGGAACCCGTGGAACGTCTACCAGGCGGACGTGCGGGTCCGTCGCGTAATGGACTCGCTGGCGGGCGACCTCTTCTGCCCATGGCGTCCCGGCCACTTCCTCCCGCTGTTCCGGCGGATCCTCGGTGACGGGGACGAGTACTTCCACCTGGCCGATTTCGCGTCGTACGAGGAGGCCCACCGGCGGGTCGGCGAGACGTTCCTCGACCCGCCAGCTTGGCGGGCAATGGCGATCCGCAACGTGGCCCGCATGGGTAAATTCTCGAGCGACCGGACGATCCAGGAGTACGCTGACGACGTCTGGGGCGTCGTCCCGGTCTTGTAAGGAGAGGCGATGCAGCTCGAAGAGAGGCCCGCCGGCAGCTACACGGTGGTCACGGTCGTCGACACGCGGATCGACGCGGAGGTCGCGGACGATTTTCGGGCGGAGATCACCCAGATTGCTCAGCGAGGGAACCGGCGGCTCCTCCTCGACCTGTCCGAGGTGGCGTTCGTCGACAGCACCGGCCTGGGCGCGATCGTCGCGTCGCTCAAGCAGCTCGGCCCCGACGGCGACCTGGCGATCTGCGGCGCGCACGACTCGGTCGGGAGCCTCTTCCGTCTGACCCGGATGGACAAGGTCTTCCGGATCTTCGCGACGGCGGACGAGGCCCTCGCCGCCCTGGGCGGGGGCTAGAGGAGAGCATGGAGTCGATCGTCATCACCGGCGGCGCCGGGTTCATCGGAAGCAATTTCGTCCGGCTCGCCCTCGAGAAGACGCCGTGGCGGGTGGTCGTCTTCGACAACCTGACCTACGCCGGGAACCTTCTGAGCCTCGCCGGCGTCGCAGAGCACCCCAGGTTCCACTTCATAGAGGGCGACATCGCCGACCGCGAGGCCGTCCGGTCCCTTTTCCGCGATGTCCGGCCCCTCCGATTGGTGAACTTCGCCGCCGAGACGCACGTCGACCGGTCGATCGACGACCCCGGAGCCTTCATCCGGACGAACATCACCGGCACGTTCGAGCTGCTGGATGCCGCGCGCGGTCTCCTGGCCGAAGGCGATGCCGGTTTTCGGTCGGCGTTCCGCTTCCTCCACGTCTCGACCGACGAGGTCTACGGGTCTCTGGGCAAGACGGGACTCTTCTCGGAGACCACGCCCTACGCGCCCAACTCGCCCTACGCCGCCTCCAAGGCCGCGGCGGACCACCTCGTCCGCGCCTATCACGAGACGTTCGCCCTCCCCGCGCTCGTCACGAACTGCTCGAACAACTACGGCCCCTACCAGTTCCCCGAGAAGCTGATCCCCCTGATGCTCCTGAACGCCCTCGAGGGGAAGCCGCTGCCGATCTATGGGGACGGCGGCAACGTGCGCGACTGGCTCTACGTCGTCGACCACTGCGAGGGGATCCTCCGGGTCCTCGAGGTGGGGCGGCCGGGCGAGAAGTACAACATCGGCGGCCTCAACGAGAAGACCAACCTCGAGATCGTCGACCGCCTCTGCTCGATCCTCGAGGAGGAATTCCCGGCCCGGACGAACGCGGCCCTCTCGGGGCTTGGCCTCGTCCGCTACGATCAGCTGAAGACGTTCGTCCCCGACCGTCCGGGCCACGACCGGCGCTACGCCATCGACGCGCGGAAGATTCAAGAGCAGCTCGGTTGGACGCCGCGGCACGACTTCGAATCGGGCCTGAGGGAAACGGTCCGTTGGTACCTCGCGAACCTCGATTGGTGCCGCTCGGTGCAGTCCGGGAGCTATCAGCGCCAGCGCCTCGGACTCGGGGTGGGAGGGACTTGAAGGCCACATGAAACCCCGTACCATCGACCTGACGGTCACGAGCGAGATCGAGAACGTCTCGCTCCTCGGCCTCTGCGTGAACAAGCTCGCCGAGTCGTGCGGGATGGACGAGCTGGAGCGGTTCCATGTCGAGCTTTGCATCGTGGAGGCCGCGACCAACGTGATCCTGCACGCCTACGAGGGCGCGCCGGGACGCCGCGTCACGCTCCTCGTCACCCTCGAAGCCGGCGCTCTTCGCTTCCGCCTCCAAGACGACGGGAAGCCGATCCCCGAAGATCGCCGCACGCCGCCGCCCGACCCTGCGGAGACGGAAGAGGCGCTCCTCATGGAACGCGGGCGGGGCCTCTTCCTCATCCATCAGCTGATGGACCGCGTCGACTATACGACCGGCCCGTCCGGCAACGAGCTCCTCCTCGAGAAGAGGATCCAGACGGGTCCTTAGCCCTCCGCTTTCTCTCAGTCAGCCATGGCGGGCCGGGTCTCGGCTTCGGCGTGCCGGCGCTGCTCTTCCATGACCATTTCCGTCAGCTCCCGCTTCAAGGTGTTGAACTCGGGAGAGCTGACGTCGCGGAGCCGCGGCATCCCGACCTCCACGATCTTCTTCACGCGCCCCGGCCGGTACGTCATCACGACGATCCGGTCGGCGAGGTAGATCGACTCCTCGATCCCGTGGGTGACGAAGAGGATCGTCTTCCTCCACTCGGACCAGATCCGGAGCAGCTCGTCCTGCAGATTGCGGCGCGTCAGGGCGTCGAGAGCCCCGAAGGGCTCGTCCATCAGCAGCACCGGCGAGTCGATCGCGAGGACCCGTGCGATGGCGACCCGCTGCCGCATCCCGCCGGACAGGTCCTTCGGGAACCGGTCCCGAAACTCGGTCAGGTGCAGCGTGGCGAGGAGGCCGTCCACTTTCTCCTTGATCTCGGCCTTGCTCGCGCCCTTCATCTCGAGGCCGAAGGCGACGTTCTTCGCCACGGTCATCCAGGGGAACAGGGCGTACTCCTGGAAGACCATGGCGCGATCGGGGCCCGGAGCCGTCACCTCGACATCGTTCGTCCGGATGGACCCAGAGGTCGGCAGCGAGAACCCCGCCACCGCGTTGAGGAGCGTCGACTTGCCGCAACCCGACGGGCCGAGGAGGCAGACGAACTCGCCTTTCGCCACGTCGAGGTCAATCCCGTTGAGGGCGACGACGGTGCCCAGCGCCTCCGCCTCGAAGACCTTCGTCACCCCCCGGATGACGATCTCGGGGCGGGCCGCGTCCGAGGCGCTCACTTCCCCACCTCGATTCCGCGGTGTCACCGGAGGAGGTGGTCGGAGAGACGGCTCAGTCCCGTGTCGATGGCGAGCCCGAGGAGCCCGATCGAGATCATCCCGGCGATGATCTTGTCCGACCAGAAGAACTCGCGCGCCTCCAGGATCCGGTAGCCGAGGCCGTTGTTGACCGCGATCATCTCCGCCACGATCAAGACGATGAAGGCCACGCCGAACCCGACCCGAAGGCCGGTCATGATGTGGGGCGTGGCGGCCGGGAGGATCACGCGCCAGAAGAGGGTGGCGCCCGACGCCCCGAGGTTCCGGGCGGCCCGGACGTAGATCGCGTCCACGGTCCGAACGCCGCCAATCGTGTTCATGAGGACCGGGAAGAACGCCCCCAGGCTGATCAGGAAGAACGCGGGCGGGTTCCCCAGCCCGAACCAGAGGATGGCGAGCGGGATGTAGGCGATCGGGGGAATCGGCCGGAGGATCTGGAGAAGCGGGTTGATCAGCCGGTAGACCGTCTCGCTCGTCCCCATCAGGAGGCCGATCGGCAGCGCGAGGCCCGCCCCGATCAGGAATCCCATCACGACGCGGTAGAGGCTGGCCGCCGCGTCGTGCAGAAGCTCCCCGGAGAAGAGCCAGGCGACGTAGGTCCCTTCCACCGGGTCGAACGGCATCATCGGTTTGGCGTACGCGATCCAGCGGAGGAAGACCGCCGATGGGGACGGCAGGATCATCGGGTTGATCACCCCGGCCCGCGACAGCCCTTCCCAGATCGCCAGGAGCGCCACCGGGACGGCGAGCGACCAGACGACGGACCCCCCGCTCTTCTTGGCCATGACCAACCCGCTACTTGGCGCCGAGGGCCTTCTTCGCCTGCTCCAGGAGATCGAGCTTCACCCACTCCTTGGCGACCGGGGGCTTGTCCATCCGGCCGACGCCGTATTTCTGCATGAAGTCGGTCGTCACCTGGACGTGCTGGAGCGTGATGTCGTAGGTGAAGGCCGCGTTCGACAACGCGTCGCGGTAGTCGTCGGCGGTCAGCTGGTTCTTGAAGACCTGCTCGCGGACGTACTTCTCCGCGACGGCCGGCTTGTCGAGGAAGAGCTTCGTCGCCTCGACGAAGCACTTCAGGACCCGTGCCGCCACGTCCCTCTTTTCGTCGTAGAGCTTCTTCGTCATGACGAGGGCCCGGATCGGCTCCCCCATCTCGGTGCCGTACGGCTTGATGATCTCGGTCCCGAACCCCTTGCTGATCGCCTGCGTCGACTGCGGCTCGCTCTGGCACATCGCGTCGATGTTCTTACCGAGCAGCGCACCGTTGATGTCGGCGTAGGCGAGGTAGAGGAGCTGGACGTCCTTCCCCGGCTTGTCCGACCACGTGAGCCCCACCTTCGCGAGCTCGGCGATAAGGCCCAGCTCCTGGGCGCCGCCGCGGGCGACCCCCACTTTCTTCCCCTTTAGGTCGGTCACCGTCTTCAGCTTCAGATCGGCCCGTCCCACGATCCGCGACCCGCCCTTCGCGAAGCCGGCCACGACGTAGACCTAAGCACCGGCGGCCCGCCCCGCGATTGCTGCGTCGAGGGCGCTGGCGGTGACGTCGATCTCGCCAGCGATGACCGCGGGGATGATGTCGAGCCCCTTGCCGAAGACCTTCTCCTCGATCTTCAGGTTGTACTTCGGCGCGATCTCCTTCATGTACCAGACGGCGCCGTAGTGGGCAAACTTCAGGTTCCCGAGCCGGACGACGTCCTGGGCGAGGGCGGCCGGCGCGGCGATGAGGAGCGCCGCG
>CALFNC010000543.1 GCA_937902605.1 uncultured Acidobacteriota bacterium
TCTACTCTCTTTCCCTACACGACGCTCTTCCGATCTGCTGCTTCGCCGTTGTCCTGGAGGCGGTCCCGGCCCGGCTCGCCGCGCTCGTCACCTCGCGGCTCCGCATCCCGACGGTCGGAATCGGGGCGGGGGCGGGATGCGACGCGCAGGTCCTCGTCGCCCACGACCTCCTCGGTCTCCTGCCGGGGGTCACGCCCCGGTTCGTGAAGAGGTACGAGTCGCTCTACGAGCGGATGGTGGAGGCGCTTTCCGCATACCGGGCCGACGTCGAGTCGGGCGCCTTCCCGGCGGCGGAGCACACCTACGAGATGCCCGACGAAGAATGGGACGCGCTGGAGGCGGAGTTCCCAGGGGAATCGCCCGCAATGCCGGGGCGCCGCGTGTCCGGCCGCGACCAGAAAGGGCCCGTGAGGAACCGATGACCTCGATGAAAGTGGCCTCTACGCTCGACGAGCTCCGGGAGTCCCGCCGCTCCTGCGCGTCGCCGTTCGGCCTGGTGCCGACGATGGGGGCGCTCCACGCGGGGCACGTCGCGCTCGTCCGGCGCGCGCGGGCCGAGTGTGCGTCGGTTGGCGCGAGCCTCTTCGTGAATCCCGCCCAGTTCGGTTCGAACGAGGACCTGTCGAACTACCCGCGGACGTTCCAGCGCGACCTGGAATTGCTCGGGGCAACCGGGGCGAACGTCGTCTATACGCCCCGCGCGGAGGAGGTCTACCCGCCGGGGTTCCAGACGTTCGTGACGGTGGATGAGGTCTCGCGCCCGCTCGAGGGGGCGTCGCGTCCCGGTCATTTCCGGGGGGTCGCGACGATCGTGGCGAAGCTCTTCCTCGTGTTCTCTCCCGACCGGGCCTACTTCGGGCAGAAGGACGCGCAGCAGGTGGCCGTGATCCGCCGGATGGTCCGCGACCTCGGCTTCCCCCTGACGGTCGTTGTGGTCCCGACCGTCCGCGAACGCGATGGCCTCGCTCTCTCATCGCGGAACGCCTACCTTTCGCCCGCGGAGCGGACGGCGGCGCCGGTCCTCTTCCGGGCGCTCTCGGCTGCTGCCGAGGCATTCGACCGAGGCGAGCGTTCGGGGGACTGGCTCCGGGCGACGATGAAAAGTGTCCTGTCGCGCGAGCCGCTGGCCGAGCCGGTCTACGTCTCGGCCGCCGATCCGGAGACGCTGGGCGAGCTGGGCGAGGTGGCCGGCGACGTCCTCCTGTCGATGGCGGTCCGCTTCGGGTCGACGCGGCTGATCGACAACTTCCTGTTCGAGCGGGGCCGGTGGGAGACCGGCATCCGGGAGGGATGATGATGTTCTGCACGATGCTGAAGGCGAAGATCCACCGTGCCACGGTGACCGGGGCCGACATCGACTACATGGGAAGCATCACGGTCGACCGCGACCTCCTCGCGGCCGCCGGGATCCGCGAGTACGAGAAGGTCCATGTCGTGGCTCTGGGCAGCGGGGCACGCCTCGAGACCTACGCGATCGAGGGGCCGTCCGGCTCCGGGACGATCCAGCTGAACGGCGCCGCGGCGAGACTGATCGGGAAGGGGGATAAAGTCATCATCATGTCGTACTCCCTCGTCCCGGAGCCGCCGCCGGCGGACTGGGACCCGACGGTCGTCTGGGTCGACGCGAAGAACCGGATCGAGAGGACCAGCCGTGATCTTGTGCATTGACGTCGGCAACACCCACGTCGCCCTCGGCCTCTTCCGGAAGGAGGTCCTCGCCTTTCACTGGCGCGTGGCCACGCACCCGGAGCGGACGTCCGACGAGTACGGCCTGCTGCTCCTCGGCCTCCTTTCTCAGAGCAGCGTCAGGACCGACGAGATCGCGGGGGTCGCCCTCGCGTCGGTCGTTCCCCCGCAGACCGGCGCATGGGTCGAGGCGTCGACCCGCTTCCTGAAGCGGACCCCGCTCGTGGTCGACGCCGGGATCCGGACGGGCGTGAAGATCCGGTACGACGACCCGCGCCAGGTGGGGGCGGACCGGGTGGTGGATGCGGCGGCCGTGTCCCGGCTCTACGGCGGCCCGGCCTGCATCGTCGACTTGGGGACGGCAAGGACCTTCGACGCGGTCTCGGCCGAGGGGGACTATTTGGGCGGAGCGATCGCGCCGGGCCTCGGCGTCGCGCTCGAGGCGCTCTGCGCGCGTGCGGCCAAGCTGCCGCGCGTCGAGGTCGTCCGCCCGCCCGCCGTCATCGGGAAGAACACCGTCCACTCGATGCAGTCGGGGATCCTCTTCGGCTATGTCGGTCTCGTCGAGGGGATGGTGGCCCGCTTCCGCGAGGAGCTGGGGCCCGACATGAAGGTGATCGGCACCGGCGGCTTCGTCGAGCTGATCGCGAAGGAGACCAATGTCTTCACCGCGCTCGCCCCGATGCTGACGCTCGAAGGGTTGCGGATCATCCACGAGCTGAACCGGACGTGACGCGCCCGTGACCGACGTCGTCGTCCTGGGCGGCGGCGCGGCCGGGCTGATGGCTGCCATCACGGCGGGCGAGGTCCGGCGCGACCTGGGACGGGACCTCTCGATCCTCGTTCTTGAGGCGGCCCGCGAGCCGGGGCGGAAGATCGTCGTCTCCGGCGGCGGGCGCTGCAACGTCCTCCCCGTTGGCGATGCACCAGGCCGCTTCGTCTCGTCTTCGCCCGGACGGCTCGTCAAGAGGGCGCTCGACCGCTTTCCCCTCGCCGACCAGCGGGCTTTTTTCGAGGACCTCCTCGGCGGGTCCCTGCATGAGGAAGGGGAGAAGCTCTTCCCGCCGTCCGAGC
>CALFNC010000544.1 GCA_937902605.1 uncultured Acidobacteriota bacterium
CCCCGTGATCAGCCCCTCCAGCTTGTTCTTCCCTCGCCGGAGCTCCTTCCTCTTGGCGTCGACCGACTTGTTCGCCTCGGCTTCCGCGACGATCCGCTCGATCTCGTCGCCAGAGAGGCCGCCCGCCGGGTTGATCTGGAGCCCCTGAGCCCGTCCCGTCGCCATGTCGCGCGCGGAGACGTTTACGATCCCCGACGAGTCGATGGCGAACGTCACCTCGATCTGCGGTACACCTCGTGCGGCGGCCGGGATCCCGACGAGCTGGAACTTGCCGAGGGACTTGTTCTCCTTCGCGATCTCGCGCTCCCCCTGGAGGACTTGGATCTCAACGACGTTCTGGTTGTCGGAAACGGTGGTGAAGATCTGCGTGTTCTTGGTCGGGATCGTCGAGTTCCTCTCGATCAGCTTCACGAAGATCCCGCCGTGGGTCTCAATCCCGAGCGAGAGGGGCGTGACGTCGAGGAGGACGATGTCCTTGATCTCGCCGCGCAGGACCCCGGCCTGGATCGCCGCCCCAACCGCGACGACCTCGTCTGGGTTGATCGAGCGGCTCGGAGCCCTGCCGAAGATCGTCTCGACCATCTGCTGGACGCGGGGGGTCCGTGTCTGGCCCCCGACGAGGATCACGGTGTCGACTTGGTCCGGCTGGAGGCCGGCGGACTCCAGGGCGTTCCGGCACGGCTCGGCCGTCCGCTGGATGAGGAGCTCGACGAGGGATTCGAACTTGTCCCGGGTCAGCACCTGGTTGATGTGCTTCGGCCCCGAGGCGTCCGACGCGATGAACGGCAGCGCGATCGTCGTCTCGTGGTTCGTCGACAGCTCGCACTTCGCCTTCTCCGCGGCCTCCTTCAGGCGCTGCAGCGCGAGCCGGTCCTGCCTCAGGTCAATCCCCGAGGTCACTAGAAAGTCGGCGAGGAGCCAGTCCATGATCGCCCGGTCGAAGTCCTCCCCGCCGAGGAACGTATCGCCCGACGTCGAGAGCACCTCGAACATCCCGTTGTCGATCCGCAGGATGGAGACGTCGAAGGTGCCGCCCCCCAGGTCGTAGACGGCGATCGTCTCGTGCGACTTGGCCTTCTCGAGCCCGTACGCCAACGAGGCCGCCGTCGGCTCGTTGATGATCCGGAGGACCTCGAGGCCCGCGATCCGCCCGGCGTCGCGGGTGGCTTGCCGCTGGGAGTCGTCGAAGTACGCCGGCACCGTGATGATGGCCTCACGGATCTCCTCCCCGAACGCCTCCTCACAGAATTCCTTGATCTCGCGCAGGACGAACGCTGCGATCTCTTCGGGCGAGTAGTCGCGATCGCGCACTCGGATCTTCACGTCCCCATTCGGGGCCGGCACGATCGGATACGAGAGGTGGTCGCGGGCGTCGCGAATCTCCGGGGCCGCCCACTTCCGGCCGATCAGTCTCTTCACCGCGTAGATCGTCTGGGAGGGGTTGGTGATGGCCTGACGCTTCGCGATCTGGCCGACCAGCCGCTCGCCATCCTCGGTGAAAGCGACAATGGAGGGCGTCGTTCTGGCCCCCTCGCGGTTCGCAATCACTTGCGGCGAGCCCACCTCGATGACGGCACAACACGAGTTCGTCGTCCCGAGGTCGATGCCGAGAACCTTCGCCACCCTGCTAGCCTCCAGCCCGTTCGGCGGCTCTGCTCATTTTACTGCGCGTCCTCCGGCCTCGGCTTTCCCGGCAACGCGGACACCTTGACCATCGCGGGGCGAAGGAGACGGTCGTTCAGGAAATACCCCTTCTGGAAGACGGCGAGGACGACCCCGGGCGCCACGTCGGCCATCTCCTCCCGGGCCACGGCCTCGTGGACGGCGGGATCGAACGGGAGATGGTCCGCGGGAACCTCCGTCAGACCGTAGTGGCGGAGGACCTCCGACAGCTGCCTCGCGATCATCTCGACGCCCACGCAGAAGTCCCCGCTCCGGATCCCCTCCGGAGCGTGCGCTAGCGCCCGCTCGAAGTTGTCGACGACGCCGAGCAGATCCCGGAACGCCTCGGCGAGCGCGAACCGAAAGTGATCGTTCTTCTCCTTCTCGGTCCGTCGCTTGACGTTCTCGAAGTCGGCCGTCTTGCGCAGGAGGGCTTCGCGGAGCTGCTGGGACTCCTCCTGGGCCTTCACGGCCCGTTCGCGCTCGGCCCCCAGCTCCGCTTCCAGGCGGGCCGCCCGACCGGCCTCGTACGGCTCCTGGGGCTCCGGGAGCTCAGGCAGCTCAAGCAGCTCAGACCTCCCTGGCGACACATCGTCTCTTTTCACCGGCGGCGGGAAGACGGAGCCCGGGCCGGCGTGGCGGTGGCGCGCCTCGACGGCGGTGACGGCGCGGACCGCCTCCTCCACTGCCTGGGCGACGTCCTGGCCATTGGCATCGTCGAGGAAGACCACCTCGTCGGCGGGAGACGTCCGGTGCCGTTTTCCGTCCGTCACGGCGTCTCCTCGGCCAGCCGCCGGGAAACGTACCGGCCCATCTCTTCCACCATCGGCAGAACTCGGGAATACTCCATCCGTCGCGGCCCGATCACGCCGAGCGCTCCCAGGACTCTGCCTCCTATGCCATACGTGGCGGCCACGACAGCGGTCTGGGTCTCTCCCGTGAACGGACTCTCCGAGCCGATCACGACGGACGTCCCGCGGCCCGGGAGGCAATCTGTCAGCAGGTTGACCAGCCGGGCCTTCTCGTCGAAGGCGTGGAACATCCGTCGCACCATCTCGACGTCCTTCCGGAATTCCGGCTTGTCGAGGATCTTCTCCGTTCCCTCGACCACGACCTCTTCGTCCCCGCCGCCCCCTTCGGAGAACGCCTTCCGGCCGAGGTCGAGGGCACGGCAGAGCGCCGCGTCGAACCGGACCTTCTCTTCTTCGAGCGCGGACAGAAGGAGCTTCCGGATGTCCGAGAGCGATCGCCCGGCGTAGTCGGCCGTGAGGCGGCGGGAGACCTCCTCCAGCTCGGCGGCTGTGTAGTCGTCTCGCGTCTCGATGAGCCGGTTGTCAACGAGGCCGGCCTCGGAGATCTGGACGACCAGGATTTTCCGGTCGGCCACGCGCGTGAACTGCACGGACTGTAGGACGAATCGGAAAGACCCGGGAGCGGCGACGACGGCCACCTCGCCCGTCAGCTTCGAAAGGAGACGCGACGTCGCGTGGAGGAACCGGTCGATCTCCACCGGCTCGTGGTCGAGGCCGAGCGCGATCTGCCGCCGGTCGTCCTCGCTGAGGTCCTGTACCTCCATCAGCTCCTCAACGAACGTCCGGTATCCCAAGTCGGTAGGGACCCGCCCAGCCGAGACATGCGGGTGGGTCAGGAATCCGAGGTCTTCCAGGTCCGCCATGGAGCTCCGGAGGGACGCCGGCGAAAGGCTGAAGGCTCCGCCCCTGGTCAGCTGCCGAGACGAGACGGGAGAGGCGCTCCGGATATAGGTCACCACGACCGAGGAGAGAACCTCACGGGACCGCGGGTCCAGCTTCACTCGCGAGCCGGCGCGGCTAGCCACCGGCCTACCGGCACCCCCACTACCTGCCGCTGCGGCACCCATGAGGGCATGCTACCAGAGAACCGGGCCGGTCCAGACCATCGGCCGCGTCCACGCCGGGTGTAACATGCGGAACTCCAAGCGGAGAATGGGAGTACGCGCCGAGGCAGATGGTTTTCTTCAACTACGCGACGATGCAGATGGCTGCGAAGATCGTGTATTACGGTCCTGGCCTCTGCGGGAAGACGACCAATCTCCACGTCATTTATGGCCGCACCGCCCCGAATTCCCGGGGAGAGATGGTCTCGCTCGAGACGGAGAGCGACCGGACGCTCTTCTTCGACCTCCTGCCCATCGACGTCGGCGTCATCGGCGGGTTCAAGACG
>CALFNC010000545.1 GCA_937902605.1 uncultured Acidobacteriota bacterium
GGATCTTCTTGTACTCTTCGGCCACCGGGAGCATCGCGAGCGCCACGCCCGAGCTGGTCGGGCCGACGGCGATGTCGGCCTTGTCGTCGGCGAACGCCGCGGCGAGCTGCGCCTTGCCGATGTCGGGCTTGCCCTGATCGTCCTTCTCGATCACGACCAGCTTGTGGCCGTTGACCGTCATCGTCCCCTTGGTGGCGTACTCCAGGCCCATCATCAGTCCGGTCTGGGTCTGCTTGGCATACGCCTCGAGCGCTCCGGTCTTGTCGTAGACGTGGGCGATCTTGATGTCCTGCGCCACGGCACTTCCCGAGAAGAGGGAGAGAGCGGCGAAGCCAGCTCCGACCGCCAGGACCAACCTCGGGATGTTCCTAAGTTCGAGCTTCATGATGCCTCCTTGTGTCGGTGTGAGTCCGTGCAACGGATGTTCCCGGAAGTCCGGCGGAAGCGCCGGTCCGGGACTTTCCCCTCGAATGGAGAGGGGCGGCGGCGAGCCGTCGCCGCCGCCCCCATCATCTTTCCCTCGGTATTTTGGACCCGGAGGGCGCCATGGCTCATTCCATTCAACCCTCCCCGAAGGCTAGAACCAATAGTTGAGGTTGAGGCCGATCTGGTGCCAGTTCTCCCCGGCCACGGAATTCGCCGTCGGCCCGAGGGAGTAGCCCGCGAGGAACGGCGTGTAGTGTCCGTTCGCATCGTTCTTCAGCAGCGTGTAGTAGAGCCCCACGAAGGCCCGCTTCGTCAGAGCGTAGTCGTAGCCGATGTTCAGCTGCGACCCGCCGGTCTTGGCGTGGGAGGAGGTGTTGCCTGCCCAGCCGTAGGTCACGTAGAACGCGTGGTCCTTGAAGGAATAGGAGACCGGAATGAGGAAGACGTCGCGCTTGGCAGAGTCGGACGCCACGGCGCTCGTCGGGGTGCTGTAGACCGCGTTGTCGATGGAGGTGCGGTCGTAGACGACTCCCACCTTCATTTTGAAGGGCAGGGTGTACGCGACGCCGAGACGGACAGCCTGGACATCCGCGGGCCCGGCGGCCACGGCGGGGTTGTACGTGCCTCCCTGCACCCGCTTGTCAAGGTAGCTGAGAGAGGCCGCCAACGGGCCGTTGTTGTAGCGGACACTCCCGTAGAACATACCGCCGCTGGTATAGCCTCTCGCGTAGCCAGGAGTGGACCCGTCGGCCGCCGGGGCCACGTAGTGGAGCTCATCGCCGTCCGGGTTCGGGCTCCAGGCCAGGGAGAAGTCGACGCCGCTGAACTTCACCGAGTTGAAGCGCACGACGTTCCGGGACCTGGTGTTGCCCAGGGTGAAGGAGCTTCCGGCGCCCACACCGGCCTTGCTCAAGGGGGTCACCTGGTCCAGCATGTTGAAGGTGCCCAGGCCGTTGTCATCCCAGATCCGGTATCCCTCTCCAGGGGAGGCCGGCAGTCCGAGATAGGCCACGTCGATGGTGTCGGTGTAGAAGATTGTATTCTTGCCGAACACAAGCGATCCGTAAGGCGAGGAGACGCCACCCCAGGTGTCCCCATCCGCCCAGCCGGTGATGTTGCCGCTGTAGATCGTGGTTCCGGGAATGGCCGGATCGATGGGACGGACGTCGGCCTGGAAGCGGCTCTCGATACGGAAGATCACGTTCCAGCCCTCCGTGATCTTGGAGGTGCTGCTGATGATGACGCGGGAGGTATTGTCGTCGAGACGCGTCTCGGAGGAGATTCCCGGACGAGCGGTGTTGCTCACCTCGCTGTTCTTCAGGCCCACGGCAAGCAGACCCGAGATCGAGACGTTGGTGGCGGACCCGACCTGGAACCCCTGCGCCCAAGCGGGGGGGGTCGCAGCGACGGCGACTGCGGCTGCGGCTGCCAAAATTGTAAATCGTACCTTCATGTCCTCTCCTCCTTCTTCATGACTTCTCCTTTATGTCCTTTATGCGGGTTGGACGGGGAAACGGCGATCCACGGGAATGGGGGAACGGTATAAGAAAGGGTCTCTACAGGCAAATAGGCACGAACCGACTCCTTGGCCAAGTGCATATCGCCGTTGATGATTTGAGGGCTGTCTCATTCTCCTTTCTCACGACATGATCAGCGCGGCGGCTGCCTGGTTGTATCCCACGCCCGAACCGACCAGCACAACCCGGTCGCCTGAACGGATCTTCTTCTTGGACAGCGCGTCGTCCAGGGCCATCGGGATGCACGCCGAGCCGGTATAGCCCCACTCCTCCATGATGGTGTGCGTCTTCTCCATGGGCAGGCCGAGATCGGCCATCACCAAGTCAATCGACGGCTTGCGGACCTGGGTGAAGAGGATGAAGTCGATGTCAGAGACCTTGAACTCGCATCCGGCAGCCAGCTTGCGCACCAGCCTCGGCCATCCCTCGTGGTTGATCTCGGGCGGGTAGCGCTGGAGCATCTTCACCGTGGTCCTGCCAGCCTCCACCGAGGCCACGGTCGCGGGCTCGTAGGTTCCGCCCGAATAAATTCCCCAGTGTTTGTGGTAGGCGCCGCCAGCCTGGGCGGCAGCGCCGATGAAGCCTGGACGGTCGCCGGCCACCAGCACTGCTGCGCCGGCCCCATCCCCGTAGAAGAAGGTCAGCGGATCATCGGGGGCGGCTAGCTTATGCATGAGGTAGACGCCAACCACGAGCACCGTGCGGATCGAAGGGTTGGTGGCGATCCACCCGGCCCCGGAGGCCAGGGCCGTGGGGAAAGAAGCACAGGCGCATCCGACATCGAAGGTGCCTGCGTTCACGGCGCCGAGCTTGTACTGAAGCACCACCGAGGTCGCCGGCGTGATGTAGTCAGGCGAATCGGTGCCGAGGATGATCAGGTCCACGTCCTCGGGCCGCAAGCCTGCCCGTTCGAGGGCCTGCTGGGCGGCGGGCAGAGCCACGTCCGAGGTGGCCCAGTCCTCGGGAGCGTTCCAACGGCAGCGAATTCCCGAGGAGGCCTCCATCTTGTCCACGAACTCGGGAAGGTGCGCGAACCGCTTACGCAGGTCATCGTTGTGCACACGGATCTCGGGAAGGTAACAACCCGTCGAAGCGATCGTCGCGAATCGGTTCATTCCGGCTCCCATATCCTTCAACGCACCTTGATCTGCTCGGGGACGATATTCGTCGAGGAGAAGCCGGTCTCAGGCCTCTTCAGCTCGACCGAGACTCCGGGAGGCGCCACGCCGGTCTCGTCGACGACCTCGACCTCGGGGACACCGTCGGCGACCTGAGCGAGCGCCGGCCCGCGCACGGCGAACGCGGCGACGACGAGGACCGCGGCCAGGCAAAGTCGGCCGACGATCCCTGGGAACCTCTGAAGGTGACGTAGCTTCTCCTCCCTGACCCACCGATGTCCTTTTCTGCCGATAGTAATACCGAACACTCGGTATGTTTTCATTTTCGGGAATGGTAGGGGCGACCGGAGGGACGTGTCAAGAGATTGTTTGAAGAGATTGTTTGAAGATCGTTTTGACAGAGATCGTTTCGACAGAGATCGTTTCGGCTGATCGATCCGCGGCGCGGGTGCGGTCTACCGGCAACGGCCCAAGGACGCCCGGTGCCGTGGCCGCGACGTCGCTGATATCCCGCGAGACGACCGTCCGGCAGATCGCCGGGGCCCTCGACCGGGCCGGACGGACGTGGGCGCTCGTCGGCGGTCTCGCCGTCTCGTCGCGGGCCGGGAGGCTCGCCACCGTCCCTGAGACGGCCGCACTCCCCTACCGCGCCCGAGTCCGCTTTCCCTTTTCCAGCTTCTCGGTCAGGTGGAGGTTGCGGCGGATCTGCTCGAGCATCTTGGTCTCGAGGCCGCCGCGGCGGGCCGACCGGGCCCCGCCGCGGCGTTTCGCGCGCGAGAACGCGGCACGCGCCGCGCGCGAGT
>CALFNC010000546.1 GCA_937902605.1 uncultured Acidobacteriota bacterium
AACCTCTGTGGGCGACGCTGATTTAAGTGCATTGAGGTCGGAAATATTGCGGCTCTCTCAGGATTCTCGAATCCGCCGCTGACGAGGCTGCGGAAGCCGCTGTGCGGTATGAAAAGCAACACTCAGAGCCCGGAGTCAACATTGAACTGCTGCGACATGAACGGAATGTCGGTGCTGCCCATGTTCAGGTCCATCTGGGAAAGGAGCGTCGTCACCTGACCCCGGTAGTGCGGCGGTCCTGCGCCGGGCGTTCGCTCCTCAATCGCTCAAAAGTCCCTAAAAGATCCACCCCGAGATCCGGAACCTCGCCGGCATTCCCGGTGAAGCGGCTGAGAAACGCAAGGTCGTCATACATGATGTGATTGAGCGAGTCGTAGATCGATTTGAAAAAGGCGCCGTGGTCCTTGCGAAGCTCCGCGAGCGTCTCCGGGCCGTCCATCGCCGGCATCGTCAGGTCGAGAAGGACCAGCTCGGGCTGGAACTCCGGGGCCGCCACCAGCGCTTCCCGACCGGAGGAGCACGTCCGGACGCTGAACCCGCGGGACCCGGTCAGCGCCGTCTCGGCGACACGCCGAATGTCCGGGTCGTCCTCTACGACGAGGATCTTCCGAAGCTCTCTTTCGCTCATACCCGCATGTCTGGAATTTCCATGCTTACGCTCCGCGGCCAGGCGACCCATTCTCCGCCACTTCCCAATTGCGCGGTCCTCGCCGCAACCGAAGCTTCGAGAGCCGCAGTCGAGAGTCGAGAGTGAAGAGTCGAGGTTTTGGAGCGGTGAGAGCAACCCGGGCCAGACGGGTTCCCCCGATTCATGCTCCAGGTCAGTCGCTGTGGAACCGCTCCGCCAACGCGATGCACGTGCGAGGGACGGTCCCTATTGCCGGGCGCGCGCACGCAGGTTTCCCTCCTCTGGCATGTCGGCGTACTTCCGGAGCCGGCTCACGACCTCCGCTGGCGTGATCGGCTTCTTCACGATCTCCGTCGCGCCCGCCTGGATCCCGAACGCCATCCTCTCCCGGTCGAAGCTCGAGGAGACGAGAACGATCGGGAGGTTCCTGCCCCCCGGTTGCCGGCGGAGGATCCTCGTGACGTCGAAGCCGTCCATCACAGGGAGGCGGACGTCCATGAAGACGACGTCGACACCGACGTTCAGGAGCTTGCCGAGCGCGGCGGGTCCGTCCCCAGCCTCATGCACCACGAAACCCGCTTCCTTCAGCGCGAGGGCATAGGCGGCCCGCAGCGGGGTGTCGTCTTCCACGATCATCGCGACGGGGCTCCGCTCCCCGTGCGCGGGCGCCCCCGGTCCGGTCATCCGGTGCGTGGATAGCATCTCCTGCAACGTCGACGTCTCCGATGCCGAGACATGAGATGGGCGGGGCAGCTCGCGGGTCGATGCCTCGGAGTGCCTGGGCGTATCGAAGGACTCGCTGTCTGTCGGAAGGACCAGATCCCTCAGCGCGGTCTCTAGCTCACCGCCGGTCTGAAACCTCGACTCCGGCGTCTTTCCTAGGCACTTCAGGATGATGTCGGCCAGCTCGGCCGTGACCCCGGGCCGGCGCCTCAGAGGCTCCATCGGCACCGGCTCCATGGTGACCTTCATCACGAGCGTGACTAGCGAGTCGGCCTTGAACGGCAGGAGGCCGGTTAGCGTCTGGTATGCGATCACGCCGACTGAGTAGATGTCGGACCTGACGTCTGGGGGTTCCCCGCCGAACTGCTCCGGCGACATGAAACTGGGCGTCCCGACCATTTGGTCGCCCGCCGTGACACTTTCCGCGTCGAGGGTCCGGGCGATGCCGAAATCGAGGATCGCGACCCCTCCGATGGCGTCGACGATGATGTTTTGGGGGGTCAGGTCCCGATGAACGATCCCGTGGGCGTGGGCGGCCTCCATGCCGAGCGCGACCTGACGGAGGATCGCCACGGCCTTGGATGGCGTGAGCGGCCCCCCCTCCTTGATCAGTTTCCGGAGATCACGTCCCTCGATGAATTCCATCGTGATGTAGTGGAACCCCGCGGCCGCTCCGAACTCGTAGAGCCGGGCGACGTTCGGGTGCTTGACCTTCCGGTTCAGAACGACCTCGCGCTTGAATCGGATGAGCGCGTCGGGCTTGTTTTCCTCGAACACGGAGAGGACCTTCAGGGCCTCGACCTCGTCGAGCTCGAGGTCTTTGACCTTGAACACGATTCCCATGCCCCCCTGTCCGAGCGTCTCCATCCAACGGTACCTTCGGACAGCCGCGAAGAAGAGATCCCGTACGTGCTCGCCGGCCATGAGATCTTTCATCCTCTCCCGCGGTGCCCGACCCGGGGGATCCGGGGAGAAACACTCGCCGTCTGACCAAGGATACACTCATAGACATCGGCCACGGTGACGATCGGCGCCTCCTTAGGAATCGCCTCGCCAGCCAGCCCATCCGGATACCCGCTCCCGTTGAAACTCTCGTGGTGGTGCCGGACGATGTTCCGGAGCAGTGCGATGTGCGCGTGGCGCTGCAGCAAAAGGCCGCCGACGAGCCCGTCCACGATCGCGGTCCCGATGAGACTGTGCGACTTCATGATCTCTGTTTCCGCCACCGACAGGACCCGATCTTGAAGAGAATGCGCTCCGGCACCGCCAGTTTCCTGATGTCGTGCGCGACGGCGAACCGGTCTAGAGAGAGGCGTCCAGGGCTGCTCTGGAGGTGGCGACTGGCAAGGTCATCGGCGAGTGCTCGCAGACCCACCGCG
>CALFNC010000547.1 GCA_937902605.1 uncultured Acidobacteriota bacterium
AGATCCGGCCCATCCATTCGGCGTCGCGCCGCGCCAGGTAGTCGTTGACGGTGATGACGTGGACCCCGCGGCCGGTCATTGCGTTCAGGGTCACGGGGAGCGTCGCGACGAGCGTCTTCCCTTCGCCCGTACGCATCTCAGAGATCCTCCCGTCGTGAAGGACCATTCCCCCGATCAGCTGGACGTCGTAATGGCGCTGGCCGAGGGCGCGTTTGCCCGCCTCGCGAACGATGGCGAAGACCTCGGGGAGGACGCCGTCCACGATTTCTCGGACCCTGGCCCGTCTCGGTTCCAGGTCGGCCGGAAGCGAGGGGACGTCGGCCTCGACGCGCGATCGGATCTCGCCGAAACGTGCCCGGAGGGCGTCGTCGGACAGGCCCAGGAGCTGTGGCTCGAGAGTCCCGACGGCGGCGACGCGAGGCTGCATCGCCTTGATGTCACGTTCGTGTTTCGTGCCGAAGACCTTGGCCAGTGCCTTGTCGATAAACATTCTTCTATTCGCAGAGCGCGACGCGCGCGGGGGCGGAATCGTAGCAGACGGAAAGCGAGCGTCCCGTGAGCGGAGTCGGTCGCCGGAGAGCGGGGCTCCGCACCTGATTCGGACGGAGCGCGAGGGGACCCGGCGGGTCTCGGGTGCCCTCCTCGGAACACGTTAGGCATGCCCGCGTCAGCGCTCAGATCCGGCGCGGAGGGGAGCGCGAAGCGCGCCCTCAGCGGGGCCCCACCCCCGCTGAGCCCGGCCGGTCGCGGGTTCCCCGATCCACTTCAGAACGCGTTGAGGATGAAGTCGAGCGGGTTGATGGCCTTCCCGGCGGAATGGACCTCGTAGTGCAGGTGGGGGCCCGTAGAGCGGCCGGTAGAGCCGACGAGGGCGATGACGTCGCCGCGTTTCACCCGCTGGCCCTCGATCACCCGGGCCGTCGCCAAGTGCCCGTACGTCGTATTCACCCCATATCCGTGAGCGATCTCCACGAAGCGGCCGTATCCGTTCTCCCAGCCGACCCGGACGACCGTCCCATTCGCGGGGGCGACGATTCGGTTTCCGGCGGGAGTCGAGATGTCGACGCCGGTGTGGAACTCCGGCCGGCCGTTGAACGGGTCGATCCGGTTCCCGAAGGCCGCCGTCAGAACGCCGATCGTTGGTGCAAGGGTGGGGGTGAGGGAGAGCTGGTCGGCCTGGGTCGAGAGCCGCTTCTCTATCAGGGCGAGCCGCGAGGAGAGGACGGCGCCGCGCCGGACCGCCTCCCCGAACCCGTCCGCCGAGGAGGTGGTCGGGTCGACGGGGATCGCTCCGAGGCCGCCCACGCCGCCGGTACCAGAGTCGTGGACGCCGGTCAGACCTGCGACGATTGCGAGCCGGCGGGTTCGTTCCTCGAACTCGGTCAGCTGCTTCTCGATCGTCTCGAGCTTGCCGCTGAGAAGAGTGGTGCGGTCCCGGAGCGACTTGTTCTCCTCGGCCATCGCGCTCATCTCGCGGTTCTTCCGGAACGAATGGAGCCAGAGGGTCGTGAACGTCCCCCCGATGGCGATCGTGAGGAGGAACGCTGCTCCGAGCGTGATCAGGAGCCGGCTAGAGACGTGGAACTGCCGGAACTTGGCCCGAGCATGAGGAACGAAGATGATCGTATGTGTCTTTCGCGTCATCCGTATCCTGGAACTTCCGGCCACCGTACCCGGAATCTCTGGGCCTGATCGGAACCCGGGAAGTGTAGCCGCCAGGCCTCGCCAGTCAAGCGAAAGCTGGACATGTCAGGTAACCATCTCTTTGGCTATTGGTTAAGGTCTAGATCGAGTCTCAGTCCGGAGCAACGGTCGGTAGCGAAGCGCCTCCGCCACATGCCTCGAGGAAGTCTTCTCGGAGCCTTCCAGGTCGGCGATGGTCCGAGCGACGCGGAGGACTCGCTGGTACCCCCTGGCCGAGAGTCCGAGCCGATCCATCGCTTTCTCCAGGAGCTCGCGGGCGGAGGGCTCGAGCCCGATCTGCTGCCGAAGATGCCGGGAAGCGAGCGTTGCGTTCGTGAACCTCGGATCCCCGGACCGGGAAGACTGGACCCTTCGGGCTCGCTGGACCCTCTCGGCGACCGTCCGGGAGGGTTCGGATTCGACGGGGCTGTGGAAGTCTCCGGCGGGGACGGCAGGTACCTCGACGTGGAGGTCGATCCGGTCGAGGAGGGGGCCCGAGATCTTCTTCCGATATCGGGAGACCTCTCGGTCGGTGCAGTGGCATGGCCTGCGGGTGTCGCCGAGGAAGCCGCAAGGACAAGGGTTCATCGCAGCGACGAGAAGGAAGCGGGCCGGGAACGACCGGGAGCCCGACGCCCGCGCCACGGAGACGACCCCGTCCTCGAGCGGTTCGCGGAGCGCTTCAATGGCGTCCCTCCGGAACTCCGGGAACTCGTCGAGAAAGAGGACGCCGAGGTGGGCCAAGGAGAGCTCCCCGGGCCTCGGGTCAGCGCCGCCTCCGGCCAGGGCGGCGGCGGTCGCGCCGTGGTGAGGGGACCGGAACGGCCTACGCCGGACGAGCCCGGAGTGGGACGGGAGCCGGCCGGCCACGCTCCAGATCCGCGTCACCTCGAGGGCTTCCGGTCGCGACAGAGGCGGGAGGATGCCGGGAAGGCGCCGCGCGAGCATGGTCTTGCCCGAACCGGGCGGTCCAGTCAGGAGGATGTTGTGGCCGCCAGCGGCGGCGATCTCGAGGGCGCGCCTGGCCAGCGACTGTCCGCGGACCTCCCTCATGTCGTCCTCGGGGTCCGGCTCCGCCCGCTCGTCGTAGTCGGCGGGCGAAACGCTGACGATGGGGAGGCGCTGTGCCAGGTGAGCCACGACCTCCCCGAGGTGACCCGCCGGCAGCACCGCGAGGTCGCCATGGATCGCGGCTTCGAGCGCGTTCGCGGCGGGGACCACGATCGTCCGCCTGCCGTCCCGGAGCGACGACTCGGCGAAGGCGATCACGCCGGGTACGGGGCGAAGCGAGCCGTCGAGGCCGAGCTCGCCGACCAGCGTCACCGAGCTTCCCGCGCCGAGAGGAAGGTCGCCGTTGGCTTCAAGAATGGAGATCGCGATGGCGAGGTCCAGCGCTGTCCCGGCCTTGGGGAGGTCGGCAGGGGCGAGGTTGACGACGACGCTCCTGCCAGGAAGGGGGAAGCCAACCTGGCGCAGGGCCGACCGGACCCTCTCGCGGCTCTCCTTGACGGCGGCGTCGGGGAGGCCGACGATCGTCAGCCCGGGCAGGCCAGCCCCGATCGCCGTCTCGACGAGGACGGCAACTCCTTCGATCCCCGAGAGCGTAGCGGCGTAGGCTCGGGCGACGCTCATATGGATCTCTCTTCCTGCGGGATAGCCGTTTATCCATTTATCCGTTTATCGATTTTTCGGCCGTCTACCGGCCCGATGCGCCCGGGATCGAGAGGCGCCGCCCAAGCGGGAGAGAGTCTTGTGTCTTCAGCTTGTTCTGCTTCCTGAGGGCGTCGACGGTGACCCCGAACCGGGTCGCGATCCGATAGAGCGTGTCGCCCTTTCGGACGGTGTAAGACGGTCTCTTCCGCGAGGAGGTCTGGACCGCGGCTTTCCCTGTCGTCGGGTCCTCCGTGAATCCCTCGGCGGGGATCTCCACGTTCGACGGGAGGGGTCGCGGGCTGGGGAGCGCGACCGCTGCCACTCCTAGCGCATTCGGGTCGCTGACTGCGGCCGACGGGGTCGGAAGCGCCCGGATCTGCCCGTGCGAGAGCGATGCGGTCCCGGCTTTCTGTCCGGTGGCGGATCTCCCAGCGGCGGACGGAGCGCTCCGAACGGGGCGCGACAGGACGGTGAGCACCATCCCGGCCTTCAGACGGGCGTTGGCTGGCAGGTCGTTCCAGTCCGCGAGCTCCGCCACACTCAATTTGTAGCGGGCGGCGAGCTTTGGAAGGGTGTCCCCCTTCTTCACCTTGATGCGGCGCTCCTCGACTGGCGCAGCGGCAGGAAGGGCGGCGAGCGAGGCCTTCAAGGTCTCCCCGGTTCCCGGCGGGACCCGTAGCAGGTAGATCCCGCCCGCCGGGGTCAGCCGGGTCCTCAGCTCGCCGTTGAGGAGCCGGAGGTCGTCGACGCT
>CALFNC010000548.1 GCA_937902605.1 uncultured Acidobacteriota bacterium
AGTCCATCCTGAGAAGTCGGTCCACGGTGGCGCCGAGAAGGTGAACGCGCCCGTCGTACCAGTTCCAGTAGCGGAGCGTGTCGCTCTGCGGAATGCGTGGGATCGGGTTCGGTCCCGACATCGGGTAGAAGTCTGAGTTCTGGCCGCCGATGATCGCCTCCCAGAGCTGGTCGGGGAGCACGAGGTCATCGGGGAGCAGGAGCGCGATTCCAGTCCCTGCCGTGCCGCCCGCGGTCGAGGCGTAGTCGAGGATCGTCGTGCCGGCGGGGACCGTGAGGGGCGTTTCGGTCCGAAACTTCATCCTCTCGACGGAGTTCCCGATCAGGTACTCCACAACCTTCTGCTGCGCCATCTCGACGTACTTTTGGCAGTAGGCGTCGGTGTACGTGCTCCCGCCCGGCACGGACTGGTCGTCCAGCATCGCGCGGATGCCGGCCGAGATGTCGGTGTAGAGCGGAGCGACCATGGATTAGGCTCCCGCCGCCGCGACGCGCTGGGCGACGAGCTTCGCCTTGTGGCTCGGGTCGTTGACGGCGAACGGCGTGCCGTCCTCCTCGTAGCCGATCCACTCGTTGCAGCCAAGGCACTTCTTTCGGCCCTTCTCGAGCCCGGCGCCGCAGACGGGACACTCGATCATTTCGATCTGCTTCTTTCCGGCAGACCATGCCGGCGCCCATGGGCGCGACTGGCCGAGCCAGCGGGCAGCCTTGATGGCGTCGGGGTGGATGTTGTCGCTCTTCCCGCCCGAGTTGTTCCAGGCGCGATCCGCCTTCTCGACGATGCCCACGAGATACTTCTGCCGGCGCCCCTCGGCCGCCTCGATCTCCTCGTCCGTCGGCTCGACTGCCTCGGGCACGAAGAAGCCCTTCTCGAAGAGCTCGGAGGTCTTGATCGCGGGCGTCAGAATCCTGTGCGTGCCATCGGACTCCGGCTCGTCGGCGACGCCCTCGACCGAGAGGCCGATGACGTCCATGGCGATGCGCTTGGAGGGAAGGTCCAGAAGGGCGAGGGTGTGGACCTGGCCCATGTCCGTGACTTCCTTCCCGGGGGGGCAGAGCGCGAAGCCGTAGCGGTTGTTTCGTGCCTTGACGAGAACCTTGTCCTTGCCGCGCTGGTCCCATGTCTCCTGCGGAGGGGCCCCCTCGGCGGGCCGTCCCGGGATCGTGACGTGCGTCCCGAAGGCGAAATGCGGGAGAACGAGTTCCTCGAACCACGTCGAGCAGACGGGCCATCTGACCTTCTCCTCGGGACGGAGCACGTCCCGGAAGGTCGTCGTGGGCTTGTAGGCCACGTAGCGAGCGGATTTGTTGGTGGTTGCCATGTCTCTGATTTCTCTTTCTCTCGCCTTTACATGGCGAGGGGGATGTTGTGCCTCACGCGCTTGTACCCGACGGCCGGGGAGAGCATGAAGTCGGGATTTTTCTGGAGGCTCGGGTTTCGGATGAGGCGATGAGTCATGTCTTCGGCGACTTCGCGAATGCCGAACTGATCGGAGATCCGCTGGTTATTTTCAGTTTGACGTTGTTTGAGAAAGGCCTGGTCCTCGAGAACCTCTTCACGAATCTCGCCGCGGGTACGCGCGAGTCGGATCCTGTCGCGAATGAGGGCGCCCTCGTCCCAGGTGAGGTCGCTGAGGGGAGAAGCCTTGGAGTCGGGCATCCTGAAGAGCGGAGCGCCGCCCTTGACGGCGTACCAGCACGGGGCGATCTCCATGTAGTCGCCGTGGCGCGGGAAAGGCTGCACGGGGTAGCGGGAACCGAATTCCTGCGCCTGGCGAAGTTCGTTGGCTTCCCACTCGTTTTCCGTGAAGTAGCAGGTGAGATCCATCCAGCGCTCGAGGTGGAAGAATTCGAGGAACTGGCCGCCACCGACGCCGTAGAGATGCGGACGGTCCCAGCCCCAGACGACGCGGTACATGGGCTGGCCGAAGGGATTCAGGCCACCATTGGCTTTGAGGCGATGGTTCACGGCTTTGATGCGACGCTCCGAAAAGAGGCCGAGGTTGCGGGTCGCGCCGTAGCCGGAGACACGGGTGAGAAGAGGGAAAAGAGGCCCCGCCTCGGGGCGAACCAAAGGAAGCGTCTCGAGGCGGGGCGACTGGTCATTCATTGACTAGGAACCTCAGAACCCCTGTGGCAGAGTGAGGCCCGAAATGTAGCCTCCCATTCTTGGATCGTCCGTGCCCCACTGGGCTAGCTGACAGAAGTACATTACGTCGGCTGCCGCGATGCCGCCGGACGCGCCGTAGATTGGGAACGTGTCGATCTCATCCACGGTGTAGAGGCCGAACTGAACCGTCTCACCCCTCCACCAGTTGTCCCAGCGGACGAGGTCGATGACGGACGGGTCGGCGTTGGCGGAGACGAGAGCCTCCATGCCGTCGATGAGCGCCTCGTCGACGTTGTCGAGAAGCTCAGGGCCTTCGCGCTTCGTGCCCGTCCGCACGCGCGAAGTGATGTTGAGGGAAAGCTCTTCGTAGGCCATCTGCTGCTGAGGGGCGAGGAAGAAGCTCCAGGACCCCGTCTTGAAGCAGTCGTCGCGCAGAAGCGCCATCCGCTGCTTGAGCTGCCGGAAGTGCGTCGGCATGAGAGGGCCGCCTGCCGGGACCTGCACC
>CALFNC010000549.1 GCA_937902605.1 uncultured Acidobacteriota bacterium
TTCAGACGTGTGCTCTTCCGATCTTAGCCGTCGCGGGGATGTTCTTCGGGGCCTGGGCCAGGGCCGCCGGCGCGAGCAGCACCAGCGCCAGGATCGGAACGAGCGACTTCATCGGGGACCCTCCTTCTCGGCCGGGCCGCGTCCGCGAAGGCCGAGGCCGCACGGCGAAAGGCATTTTACGCGCCGGTTCTTCTTCGCGGGCATGTCAGAGCTTCTTCCTCGGGACGGCACTTCGGCGGGTCTCCTCCCGAGGGATCTTTGAATGACGACACGATCTCGTTACGTGCATTCGGGCGGCCGAAGGTGAGAGAATCGCCGCCCGAAAAATGCGTCGCGAGAAGTCGCAAGGAGAGACCGTGATGAACCGTTCGCTGCTCCTGACCCTTGCCGGGCTCGTCCTCGGCAGTGCCGCCCTCGTCTCGTGCAAAAGGGCTCCCGACAAGATCGTCATCGGCGTGAACGCAGAGTTGACCGGCAGCATCCCCGTGGCCGGCCAGTCGTGCCGGAACGCGGCCGAGTTCGCGGTGGCGGAGATCAATGCCGCGGGTGGCCTCGAGGTGGCCGGCAAGAAATACCCCGTCGAGATCATGGTAGAGGACAACGAGGACAAGGCCGAGTCCGCGGCGGCCGCGGCCCAGAAGCTTGTCTCCGCGGGGGTCCTCGCCATGGTCGGGCCGAACGCCAGCCGGAACGCCATCCCGGCGGCCGAGGTGGCCGAGGCCGCGAAGGTTCCGATGATCAGCCCGTGGTCGACGGCCGCGAGGCTCACCCTCGACGCTCGCTCGAACGCTCCGAAGAAGTTCGTCTTCCGGACGGCCTTCACCGACGACTTCCAGGGGGTCGTCGCGGCGAACTTCGCCCAGAATTACTTGAAGACGACGAAGCCCGCGGTCCTCTACGACGTCGCGTCCGAGTACAACAAGGGCATCGCGGAGATCTACGGGAAGACCCTCAAGAAGAAGGGGATCGAGCTCGCCGCGTTCGAGTCGTATACGACCGGCGACAAGGACTTCTCGTCGCTCCTGACGAAGATCCAGCAGACGGGAGCCGACTCGCTCTTCCTCCCCAACTACTACAGCGAAGTGCCGCTCCAGGTGAAGCAGGCGCGGAAGCTCGGCTACACCGGGGCGATCTTCGGCAGCGACTCGTGGGGAAGCCCGGAGCTCCTGACCCTCTGCGGGGGCGACTGCGAGGGCCTCTTCTTCACGACCCACTACGCGCCCGACATCGCGACGCCCAGGGCCAAGGAGTTCATCGCGAAGTACCAGGCGGCGAAGGGGAAGGTCCCCGACGACGTGGCCGCCCTCACCTGGGACTCGTTCGGCCTCCTCTTCCAGGCGATCCAGGCCGCTGGAAAGCTCGACCGTCTCGCGGTCCGGGATGCCCTGGCGAAGATCTCGAACTTCGAGGGAGTGACCGGCTCGATGGAGTTCAAGGGGACCGGCGACCCGGTGAAGAGCGCCGTCGTCATCCAGATCAAGGACGGGAAGTTCACCTACTTCCAGACGGCCAAGCCCTGAACGGGCCCCGATGCGGTTCTATCTCCAGCAGGCGCTGAACGCGCTGCAGGTCGGGAGCGTGTACGCCCTGATTGCGCTCGGCTACACGATGGTCTACGGGATCCTGACCATGATCAACTTCGCGCACGGCGACGTCTTCATGGTCTCGAGCTACGTGGCGTTTTTCGTGGCCACCGCGCTGATCGGGTCCCACCTCGCCCTGCCGCCGGCCGTCGTCTTCGCCGCGACGCTCCTCTCTTCGATGTTCGCCACGGCGCTCCTGGCCGTCGCGATCGAGCGGGTGGCGTACCGGCCGCTGCGCCGGGCCCCGAGGATGTCGCTCGTGATCACCTCTCTTGGGATAGGCCTCCTGCTGGAGAACCTGGCGATCGCCTTCCGGCCGGTCGGTCCGGCGCCCCGGATGCTCCCGGCCCTGATCCCGTCTACGACCATCGTCGTCGGAGGGGTGGCCTTCTCGGCGCTCCAGGTCGTGACGATCATCGTCTCCGCCGCGGCGATGCTGGGCCTGGACGCCCTCGTTCGGCACACGCGAGTAGGGATCGCGATGCGCGCGATCTCGTGGGACAGCGCCCTCGTGCCGCTGATGGGGGTTCCCGTCGACCGGATCGTCTCGATGACGTTCGCTATCGGAGCGGCCGTCGCCGCCGTCGGAGGGACCCTGTACGGGATGACCTACACGATCGACCCGTACATGGGGATCCGGATCGGGTGGTGGGCCTTCATCTCGGCGGTGGTCGGTGGCATCGGCAACATCCGGGGCGCGATGCTAGGCGGCTTCCTCCTCGGCGCGGTCGAGATCTTCACGCCGGTCTTTCTTCATTCGTCGACCTACCGGGACATGGTGGCGTTTTCGCTGCTCCTCGTCCTCCTCGTCTTCCGCCCGACGGGGATCCTCGGCAGCCCGGCGGCGCAGAAGGTCTGAGGCGGCGTGGCACGCCGGATCCCGCTCCCGGTCTGGCTCGCCGTCGGCCTCGTCCTCGCGCTGGTCCTGCCGGAGACCGGGTGGCTCTCCCCCTACATCCTGCTCGTCATCACCTACGTCGGCATCAACATGATCCTGGCCGTCAGCCTGAACCTGGTGAACGGGTACATGGGGGAGTTCAGCGTGGGGCACGCGGGGTTCATGGCGATCGGGGCGTACACCGCCTCGGTTCTCACGGTCTGGGTCTTCCCCCGTGACGCGTCGCCCGTCCTGTTCCCTCTGGCGCTCCTTGCTGGAGGCGCCGTCGCGGCCGTCGCAGGCCTCGGCCTGGCATTCCCGTCGTTCCGGACACGGGGCGACCACCTCGCCATCGTGACGCTGGCGTTCCTGATGATCGTCAAGAGCGTCCTGGAGAACATGCCGTCCCTCGGCGGGCCGCGCGGCTTCATGGGGATGGACAAGCTGACGACGCTCGGGTGGGTCTTCGCCTCGGTGACCGGCTCGGTCTGGTTGGCCAGGAACCTCGTCCACTCGCGCTGGGGCCGCGGCGTCCTCTCGATCCGCGAGGACGAGACGGCGGCCGGCCTCGTCGGCGTCGACACGCGGCGCGTGAAGGTCGTCGTGTTCACCGTCTCGGCCTTCCTCGCGGGGATCGCAGGCGGGCTCTTCGCTCACGCGATCCAGTTCATCAACCCGCGGTCGTTCACGCTGCTCAAGTCGACCGACATGCTCGTGATGGTCTACCTCGGGGGGATCGGGAGCCTCGGGGGGTCGCTCCTCGGGGCGACGGTCTACACGCTCGTTCTCGAGGGGCTCCGCCCGGGGCTCCAGTCCCTCGGCATCGCACAGGAGTGGCGCCTCGTCTTCGCACCACTCCTTCTGATCCTGCTGATGCTCAAGCGGCCGCTGGGGATTCTCGGCTTCCGGGAGTTCCGGTTCCTCGTGCCGCGCGACGAGCGGGAGAAGCCCGGCAGGCAGGCGGAGCGGAAGACCCCGTGAGCTTCCTGTCCGTAGAAGAGGTCTCGCGCTCCTTCGGCGGGGTCCGCGCCGTTTCCGGCTTTCGCCTCGACATCGGCGAAGGGGAGCTGGTTGCCCTCATCGGTCCGAACGGCGCCGGGAAGACGACCGTCTTCAACCTGATCACCGGGGTCTACCGGCCGGACGCCGGGGCGATCCTGTTCCGGGGCAAGAGCCTCGTGGGAGTGCCGCCGCACCGGATCGTCGATCAGGGGATTGCTCGGACCTTCCAGAACATCCGGCTCTTCCGCGACCTGACGGTCTTGGACAACGTCCGGGCCGCTCAATTCGGCCGGACCCCGACGACCGTCTGGGGCGCGCTGCTCCGCACGCCCGGGTGCCGGCGGGACGAGCGGAGGGTCGTCGATTCGTCTCGCGCCTTCCTCGCCGCGCTCGGGCTGGAGGGGGAGGCGGGGACGCTCGCCCGGAACCTCCCCTACGGGCGACAGCGCCGGCTGGAGATCGCGCGCGCCCTTGCCACACGGCCCGCGCTCCTCCTGCTGGACGAGCCGGCCGCCGGCATGAATCCGGCCGAAGTGGAGGAGATGATGGAGCTGATCCTCCGCCTCCGGAAGGAGTTCTCCCTGACGGTGCTCCTGATCGAGCACCAGATGCGGATGGTGATGGGGGCGGCCGAACGGATCGTCGTCCTGGAGTTCGGCGAGACGATTGCCGAGGGGACTCCGGAGGAGATCCGGACGAACCCGACGGTGGTGGCGGCTTACCTGGGAGGAGAGGTGACGTGAGCGGCGGGCCGGGCTCCCCGCTCGCTGTCGCTCCGGGGGGGGCTCCGCTCCTCGCCGTCGACGACCTCGCCGTGGCCTACGGGGGGATCAAGGCGCTCCACGGTCTCTCGATCGCGGTCAACGAGGGGGAGATCGTCTCGCTCATCGGGGCGAACGGGGCGGGGAAGTCGACGCTCTTGCGCGCGATCTCGGGGCTCGTCCCTCCGCTGTCGGGGCGGATCGTGTTTCGGGGGAAGGATCTCCGGGGCGCGCCAGCGCACGAGATCGTGGCGCGGGGCGTGGCCCACGTCCCCGAGGGGCGCGGCATCTTCGCGAACCTGACCGTGCGGGAGAACCTCGTCCTGGGCGCGTGGTGCCGGGGCTCGCGGGCGGACCTGGAGCCAGACTTCGACCGCGTCTTCGCTTTCTTTCCGCGCCTGAAGGAGCGTCTCTCCCAGGCCGGCGGGACGCTCTCCGGAGGGGAGCAGCAGATGCTGGCCGTGGGCCGGGCGCTGATGACCCGTTCCCGCTTCCTCCTCCTCGACGAGCCGTCGATGGGCCTGGCGCCGCGTCTGGTGGAGGAGATCTTCGGGATCTTCGAGCAGATTCACCAAGGCGGGACGACGCTGCTGCTGGTGGAGCAGAACGCCCGCCGCGCCCTGAAGCTCGCGTCGCGGGGATACGTCCTGGAGGCGGGCCGGCTCGTCCTGGAGGGGCCGGCGGATGCCCTTCTCCACGACCCGCGCGTCGAGAACGCCTACCTGGGAGGAGAGTAGGGTTACGACCGCAAGATCTCTGGCTCGACGATTCCTCACGGCAGCCGCGCTTTCGGGGATCGGTCTCGTGATCTTGACCCGAGACGAGCCTACATCCGTCAGTGAGTTCTTCGGTCCATAGCATCTCGCCGGGCTGTTCGCTGTCTTTCTCTTCTGGTTCACGGCTGTCGTTGGATGGGGAAAGACATTGTCCTCATTCGGGTCCAGTTTACGAGAGTCCTCCGACGACGCGACCGCCGGCGGGCGAAGGGGACCGGCGCGAGGGTCCTCCTGTGCGGGATGACGGTTCCACCTGGCTACGGGTCGTGGCTGCCGGCCTGGTGAAGGAACTGGAGCTTCTCCTCGATTGGTCCCTCTGTCCCTCAGGGCTCGCCACCGGAATGGTCCTTGACGCTCTCGCCTTCGCCGCCCGAAGGACCATGTCCAGCTGCACGAAGGAGACGGCGCCGGTTGCCTGGATGCCTGTGCTAGCCTTCGCGGAACAAAAAATCCAACGATGATTAGCGTCCCGAAACGCTCCCGTCTCGGTTGTGTGGTGCTGGCGGCGATCTGGGTCACTTCGCAGGCCCCAGGCGCGGAGCCTGAGCCGGCACCGCCGGTCCCCGGCGATCGATCCCTCTATCTCCTCACTCTCCCGTTCCTGCAGTTCGGGCCGTTTCGTTCGGCAATGGGGAGCGGCGTCGACGTCTCCCTCTTCACCGCCAACACCTTCTCGCACTCGTGGCATCCGGATGCGATCAAGACCGAGTTCGGGACCCTCGGACAGCCTTTCACTCGTGCTGAAGCCGAAGAGCTCCACCTTCGTCACCCCCACGACACGATCTACTTCATCGACGGCGACACGACCCGGGTCTCGGCCCTCGCGACGCTCGCCGTCGGGAGCGGCCTCTCGTTGGGCCTGGAGGTCCCGTGGATCTCGTTCGACGGCCCCCGCACGGACAGCTTCATCGAGGGTTTTCACCGGACCTTCGGCCTCGGTGATAGCCAGCGCCTCTCGTTCCCGCGGAACCGCTTCCAGGTGGTCCTCCAGGCTCCGAACGGGCCGCTCTACTTCCATGACCAGACGCCGACGGAGGGACTGGGGGACATCGTTACGACGCTCTCTTGGCAGCGGGAGATGCCGGACCGGTGGCACCTCGCGGCGCAGCTGGCGCTGAAGCTCCCGACCGGGAACGCGGACCAGTTCCGTGGGTCGGGGTCCTTCGACGGCGGCCTCCTGGTCGCGGTCACGAAGGGGCTCGGGGAGGTCGAGCGGTGGACTCTTCGCTTCGAGGGAAGCGTCGTGGCTCCAGGCCGCTATCGGGGATCGGCTCCCTTGGGGCTCGATCCCTCCGTTTTCTTCCGGGCGATGCTCGGGGCCCAGCTCCGGATCGGGTCCCTGACCTGGGTGTCGATCGGGGCGGCTGCGGAGCAAAGCCCGTTTCACCGGGAGAACCTCCTCGACGTCTCCCAGACGGCCGCATCGGTCAGCCTGGGGATCTCCCGGCGGCTTTTCGAGCGCTGTCTCGCCGAGATTTGGGTGATGGAGCACCTGCCGAGCTTCGGAGACTCCGCGGATGTCGGATTTGGGCTTCGATTGCGTTACCTTCCAGGCCGATGAATAAGCTTCTCGTCGCGATCCTGCCGGGTCTCTTCGCCGCTTCGTTCGCGAGCGCTCAGCCAGCGCCGGGCTCTATCGAGGTCGGGGTCGGCGGGGGGCGGTTCTTCGGCGGCTCCTTCCAGAAGGGGTCGAACGACCTGTTCGACCACCGCGTCGAGGCGGACGACGACATCCTGAAGGGTTTCTGGCTCGGAGCCCAGCTCTCGCGGGAGTGGGGGCTGGAGGTGGCCGTCCGCCGGACCGAGACCCATCTCGTCGAACCGGCGTCGGGCGTCTTCCCTTCGAAACCCGCGGTCGCGGTCCTTATCCCGGCGACTGTCGAGCTGGCCGGCATCCGGAGCTTCCCGTACGGAAATTTCGTCCCGTACCTCGGCTTCGGCGTCGGTTTCATGAACGTGGAGGCCGACACCGGGGACGTCTCCCGGCGCGACGTGAACCGCCTCTGTCTCTCGATGGCCGCCGGGGCGCGCTTCTACGCCACCCGCTGGATCGGCGCCCGGATCGACGTGCGGGGCCGCGCCACGTACCTCGGCGTGCGGAGCCTCGGCGAGGACCGGGGAACGTTCGATCAGGGCCGCTGGTTCACGAACGCGGAGCTACTCGGGGGCATCTTCCTGAGCTTCGGCGGGAAGAGGCCGTAGAAAATGGATCCTGTACTCGCACTGGGAGCGTTCGGCTCCGTTTGCCTCCTCTGTGGGAATCTCCAAACACCGCTTGTCGAGTCCTCGGCGATCCACCTTGGGGGAACCTTCGTCGATTCAACGGTCACCCGGAAAGTCGACACATCTTCGGGCGTGCCGCCGGCCATCGCCTTCCCCGGCGAGAACGCCGACACGACCCCTCACGGAGCTGCGGTCCCTTGAGGAATCCGAGCGGAGACTTGCCCGCTCAGCCCGGAAAGGTGCTCGCGTCTCAGCGGGGATCCGTGGATCCGGTGCCTCATTGTCGATCCGAGGTCCTGCGAAGCCAGATGGGTGCGTCTTCGGTCGGTTCGTAGTGCCGCTCGAAAAACATCGAGACATCCGGACTGATGTTTCGCAGGTCGTCGTCGTAGATAGGAAGGCGAGGAGCGACGGCATCCGAGTCGTCTGGCTGCGGTACTTGGCCGCCGACATTCTGGGGGCCGTGGCAGAATGGCCCTCAAGCTCCCGGAATCGGACCCCGACGAGGGATTGTGACCGGACATCGGGGGGCCCCAAGCCCGGGTATGGGTGAGGAGGACGCATGAGAAGGTTGGGAACGACCTTTCATCTCGAGGGTCTCACCTGTGGCCCTGGAGAGGGAAGAAGCGGTCCGTGAACGATCGTCTCTACCGGGACGCCTTCGACCGAAGTTCTGTCCCGATGTGGCTCGTGAGGGCGAGAGACGGCGTCATTGTCGACGTGAATGCAGCCGCGGTCGGTTTCTACGGAGGCGACCGGAGTGCCCTGCTCGCGTCGAAGGTCTGGGAGATCGACCGGCAGGGGGAGGGCGCGTTCTTCGAGACCGTCTCACGGGTGACGCGCGAGGGCGGACGGGAGTGGCTCGGGCCGCTCGCGCTGGGGAGCGGCGCGATCCGGCAGGTGGCAGTCTCTTGGACGGCGGTCGAGGACCTCGGGGAGACCTTCCTTCACGCGATCCTCCACGACGTCACAGAGCACGGGATGCAGGCCGCGGAGGTGGCGCGCTCGAAAGCGCTCCTGAATGCGACGCTCGAGTCGAGCGCGGACGGCCTGCTCGTCGTCGATCGGGAGGGAATCGCCTCGGCCTTCAATCGCCGGTTCGTCGAGATGTGGGGCATCTCGGAAACCCTTCTCGCGAATCCCGAGGACGCAAGGCTTCTAGAGTTCGTCCTGAACCAGCTCTCCGACCCCGACGCGTTCCTGAAGAAGGTCCGCGATCTCTACGCTCTGCCTGAGGCCGAGTCGTTCGACACGCTGGTTTTCCAGGATGGACGCGTCTTCGAGCGTTATTCCCGGCCGGAACGTCTGGATGGCCACGTCGTCGGGCGGGTCTGGAGCTTCCGCGACGTGACGGCCAGAGCGAGATCGGAAACGGCCCTGAGGGAGAGCGAGGCGAGGTACCGGACCCTGACGGAACAGCTGAGGGTCAACGTGTGGCAAAAGGACCGCGACGGCCGGTACGTCTCGTGCAACCAGCGTTACGCGGAGGCCCTCGGGCTCACGCCAGAGACGATCATCGGCCACCGGGACGAGGACTTCTACCCCGCGGACCTGGCGGCAAAATACAGGGCGGACGATCTGCAGGTCGTCTCCTCCGGCCGGCCGCTGGAGGCGGAGGAACGCTGGACGGACGGGGTGCAGGAACGTTGGCTGCACACGACCAAGGTGCCCCTTGTGGACGCGCAGGGCCAGGGCATCGGCTCGATCGGCATCGGACGCGACATCACGGAGCGGAAGAAAGCCGAAGAAGCGCTCCGGGCGAGCGAGGAGCGGTGGAGGACCATCGTCCAGAACGAGCCCGAATGCGTCAAGGTGCTGGACCTGGAAGGCCGCCTCCTGGAGATGAACCCGGCCGGCCTCGCGATGATCCAGGCCACCTTCGAACAGGTCGCGGGCAGGCCGATGGGGGAGATGGTCGCGGAGGAAGACCGGCCTGCGTTCGACGCGATGGTCGCCGCCGTCTTTCGTGGGGAGACGCGGCACCTCGTCTTCGACATGATCGGGCTGGAGAGGCGGCGACTGACGCTGGAGACGACGAGCGTCCCGCTACGGGAGACGACAGGGACGCTGATCGTCCGGGCGCTCCTGGGCGTCACCCGCGACGTCACCGAACGAAAACGAGCGG
>CALFNC010000550.1 GCA_937902605.1 uncultured Acidobacteriota bacterium
CCGAGATCTACACTCTTTCCCTACACGACGCTCTTCCGATCTGAGCTGGAGGCGGCCCCCGTCGGATTCGATGCCGGCGCGGGCGAGGAAGAGCTCCTCGGCCCGCTCCTCGCCGCGTGGCAGCTCGAAGAGCCGCTCGGGGTTCGCCTCGCCGCACCCACCACTGCCGCCGAGGGCCTCGATCTGGAGGGATACCCGCCCGGGGGGGGCTTCCGCGCGTACCCGAGGCGGCGTGCCCCCAGGGTCCAGCGACCGGAGGAACCCCACCACGATCCGCAAGGCGTCGATGGACGCCTGACGCCGCAGCAGGAGGCGCGGACGGAACGCCGGATCCTCCTCGAATGGGACCCCTGCCAAACGGCAGAGATCGCCGATCGAGGTCTCTCTGGGCTCCTCTCCTGCGATGCTCGCGAGACGCGGCAAAAGGTCGATGAGCCGGCCCGCGGCGGCCAGGTCGGCCTTCGCACCGCGGACCCGGTCAGCCAGGGACGACCCGTTGGGGGGGACCGCCGTGAGACGACGCTCGAGGAGCTCGAGCTTCAGGCCTGCGGCCGAGAGCGGGTCGGCCAGGGCGTGCCGGAGCGTTCCCAGCGCACTGGCCACTCCGCCGGGCAGATCGGGAGGAAGTGTCTCGTTCACGTTCTCGGGAAGAAGCATCGACCCGATGGGCGAGAACGTCAACCGAGAGGTCATGGCACTCAGAGGTCGTGGCACACGTCGTGCATTCTCATGGCCGGAGGGGACCCATGAGCGCGCAACAGATCCCGCCGGAGCATTCGGGAGAGAAGCGATGAGGTACGACGTGGACGCGCGCCCCCCTGTCGACGGGACGAACGACCTCAACGCACTCCTGAAGGGCGAGCTCGCCGCGGTGAATGCCTACCAGCGTGCCCTCCGGTCGACCGAGGGCGGGACCACCGTGGACGCCTTGGAGATTCGCCGCTTCGCACGGGAGCACCAGAGGACCGTGGCGGCCCTGCAGGGAGCCGTCCGGGAGATGGGCGGTGTTCCGGCGAGCGAGGCGGGAACGTGGGGAGCCTTCACGCTGCTCCGGAACACGGCGTCGGTCCGCGAGCTCCTCGACGGAGAGGAAGCCGGCCTGAAGATGTACGAGGCGGCGAATGGGACCCTCAATGGCGACGCCCACGATCTGGTGACGCTCGAGCTGATCCCCAGGCAACGCAAGCACATCGCCGAGCTGTCCGCGATCATCTCGGGGCTCTCGGCGTGACGGCGCCCGAGCGCGCGGGAGGAGAGGCACCGAAGTCCATGGTGAGCACACCGTTCCGGGCGCTCTTCTTGCTCAGGAACAAGCTGGAGAACATCCAGGTCGTCCCGCTCGGCAGCACCCACGCGCACGGGATTACCGTCCTCGGTGGAACCCTGGCAGGCCGTCCGGAGCTCCTCGCTTTCGTCACGAAGATCGGATTCGACAGCATCGTCGAGTCGTTCCAGGTTTCCGATCTTCCGCATCCGTCGTTCCTACGCACCTTCCATCTCATTCCGTCGCCGGAGGCCATCGTCCGTATTCTCGATCAGCGTCTCGTGGCCGAGCCGCGGTACGTGCACAAGGTGCTCGAGCTGGCGGCCGAGAAAGCCCCCGAGCAGCTGACGCTCTCGCCGCACGAGGCCTTCCAGTTGGGGGCGACGATGCTCGAAGCGGCCGAGGGCATTCTGCGAATCAGCGGCTGGTTCGAGGATCGCATCGGACCTCCGGCCTGATCGGGCGTGACGGAAGCCGATTCGTCCCGCTCCGCTGCCGGCGGCGAGACCAGGCCCGGCACTCGGGAAATCAAAGCTCCGTTTGGGCGCCCAGCTCCACTACCCGATTCGGAGGCAGCCCGAAGAAATTGCTGGCGCTGGTTGCGTTGCGCATCATCGACGCGAAGACTCTCTCCCGCCACATCGCCATGCCGCTCGGACGCTTGGTGACGATCAGCCGGTGGACGCCCAGGATGTATGTCGTATCCATGGGATCGATCCGCTTCAGCCTCTCGTCCTTGATGCGCTCGAGCAGCGCCGGTACGTCCACGTGCTCCATGTAGCCATAGCGGCCGACGACGCGAAACAGCCCCTCACCGAGCGGCTCGACGCTCACACGTGAGCGCTCATCCACCCGAGAGACCTCGTCCGTCACCACGGTCAGGATCAGGACCTGCTCGTGGAGCACCTTGTAGTGCTTCAGGCTGTGGAGCAATGAGCCGGGGATGTGCCCGCTCGAGTGGCTCAGGAAGACCGCGGTGCCCGGAACGCGGACGGGCGCGGACGTCCTCAGGGACTCGACGAAGCGTTCCGACGTCAGCGACTCCTCCTGCACCCTCTCATGCAGGACTTGACGGCCGCGGCGCCACGTCGTCATCAGCGTGAACACAACCGCCGCGATCACGAGCGGGAACCATCCGCCATCTGCGACCTTGAACAAGTTCGCGCCGAAGAAGGCGACGTCGACGACGAGGAAGGCCGCGGTCACCGCGCCGGCAATGAGCCGGCTCCAGCCGAGGAGATCACGCGAAACGAAGTACGCGAGGATCGTCGTGATCACCATAGTGGTGCTAACGGCGGCCCCGTATGCCGCCGCGAGATT
>CALFNC010000551.1 GCA_937902605.1 uncultured Acidobacteriota bacterium
CCACCGAGATCTACACTCTTTCCCTACACGACGCTCTTCCGATCTCCGCGCGTCCTGACGAATCGGCCTACCGTGCGCCCCCTTGCTTCCTCACCCACGCCCCTATCGTCCGGATGACCTCCGCGGGGATGTTCGCCTCCCGCCCGTACTCGGCCCCGGTGGGGTCCCCCTCCACGGGGAAGAAGAGGTGGTTGAGGTCCGGAAACCAGTGCGCCTCGGCCATCTCCGGGGCCTTGCCGGCGAGCGCCTGGCGGGCCAGGTCGTAGTCGACCTTCAGCACCTGGACGTCCTTCCCCCCTTGCAGGAGGAGCACCGGCGCCTGGAGCCGCCTCAGCTCGGCGAGGGTGTCGTGGCTCAGGAAGCTCCTCCAGTAGAGGGCGTTCGCGAGGAAGACCATCTCCTGGTCCGGTGCCTCGCCGCTCCGGACGCGGGCGAACGTCTTCTTCAGGCCGTCGACCTGTTTCGCGATCTCCTCGTCCGGCTTTCCGGCCCTCTTGCCCTGGAAGGCGATCTGCTCCTGAATCGTCTGGTCGACCGGCCGTTCCATCGCCGCCATCAGGATCGCGCCGCGGGCCTTCCCCCGCTCGGCGATCACCGGCGAGAAAGTGGCACCCTGGCTGTGGCCCAGGATGAAGACCTTGCCGGGATCGGCCTCGGGAAGCGTCCGGGCGAACGCGAGCGCCGCGACGGCGTCGTCGATCGTCTCGTCGTCGAGCGTGAGGGTGCTCGGGTTGATCTGGGCCAGGAACGCGTGCGTCCTCTTCTCGTACCGGAGGGTCGCGATCCCCTCCGCGGCCAGGCCGCGGGCCAGGTCGCGGAACGGCTTATTGGGGCCGATCGTCTCGTCCCGGTCGTGCGCGCCGGAGCCGTGGACCAGGACGACAACCGGCACCTTCCCCTTCGCACCCGCGGGGAGGCAGAGGGTGGCCGGGAACGAGAGCGAGCCGCTCGGGAATTTCAGGTCGCGTTCGGTGAAGGAAAGCGGAGCCGCCGGCCCGGCCGGCCGAGCGGACGCCTTCGGGGCGAGGGCGAACCCCTCCCGGACCATCTCGACCTTCTGTAGCGGCACTTCGACCCGCATCAGCAGGTTCGCCTCCGCCTCGGCCCAGACCAGCTCCAGAACGCCGGGCAGCTCGATCGAGTACTTCTTCACGCGGACCGGCTTCCCGTCGAGCGTTCCGGCCTCCTCGCCTTCCAGCGCGACCTTGCCGGGGACGGCCACGAGCGCCTGGGGAACGAGGAACGTCATCGGCTCGGTCGGGGGCTTCCCCCCGATCTGGTCGAGGAGTAGCTGGAAGTGGGCGGTGACGAGGTTGTCGAGGAGGACGGCGCCCGGCGTGAACGGAACCTTTCTCGACCTCGGCGAACCCGTCGCGACGACCTTCATCTCGATGGTCTGTCCACCGGCCGTTCGCCGCGAATTCCCGGCGACGACGAAGCCATCGGCCGTCCGGACAATCGTGTATTCGTCCGTCCCGCTCATCGACGCTCCGACCTGGAGGCGGAAGCGGTTCATCTCGGCGGCGTCGAGGGTCGAGCCGAGCAGGGCGACGGCTCCGACGAGAACGAATTTGTGGCGCATGCGGCCTCCGGCTCTATCTTGCCGACGGATGATATTCCCGGCGAATGCACCGGCGCGTCTGCCCACGACTGCGAGTTCGAGGCCCTGGCGATGGAACTCTTTGTCCTTGGATGGAGGTCGCATGAAACGAGTCGCGCTGGCGCTGGGTCTTCTTCTCGGCCTTTTCCTTGCTCTCCCTGCCGTCGCCCAGCCTCTGCCTCGAGCCTCGAGCTTCCGAAACGAATCCGTCCACGGCCGGGGCAGGCCACCCCTTCAGAAAGAGTAGCCGACCATCAGCTTGAAGAACTGCGGCGCGACGAGCTGGTTGCCGTTGACCCGGACGTAGATGGGGAGCCGGACGTCGCCGTACACCATCCACCGGCCGGAGTGGATCTCGACTCCTGGAGACACGAGAACCCGGGTGTAGCCGGAGTTGTCGGGGTCCGCCGCGCTGCCGCTGTCCGGGAGCCGGTAGGCCGCAAGAACCTGCAACACCGGAGTGACCATGACCCCGCCGGGGGACCATCCGTTGTAGTGGACGCCGCCGCCCGCGTCGATCTCGGCGCCCGGACGGTACCCGCCCTTTACCAGAAACGGCTGGTCCCACTGGGCCTGTACGAACCAGGACCAGACGTTCGTCTCGGTGAGGCGGCCACGGTGATGGACGCCCAGGAGCAGGTCGGTGCTTCCGGTGCCGATCTCGGTGTCCCGGTCGAAATTCGGATAGGTGTAATCGCCGGTTGGGAGCTTGAGACCGAAGGAGACGCCGGTCGACAGATTCGGGGAGAAGCCTGAGTAGAGGCCCTGGACGCGGAGATCGGCCAGGGCGCCGTGCGTGTAGGAGACCACGCTCCCGCCGTCGTCGGTCGTTCGGAACATGCGATTCCAGTAGGGCACATCGACCTGAAAACCCCAGTTGGGGTCGACCATGTACTGAAGCCCCACGGTGATGAAGTGGGTCCGGATCTCCTTGTCGGGGTTGTCCTTCACGGGCGCCTTCGACGTCCCCCTCCAGTTCCGGCTTTGATCCAGGAAGTCGTATTCGAGAAAGATCGTTCCTCCCGGGCCAAAGGGAAACATGGAGCTCGTGCCAACCTCGAAGACGCTGCATCCGCAGGCGCAAGCCAGGCTAGGGTTCGGAGCCAGTAGAAAGGCGAGCGCGCAGACGAGAAGAGCTAACCCCAGAAGTCGCCTCATGATCCTCCTTCATCCGACGACTCTCCGGCCGCCGAGCCATGTCCCCATGAGGGCGCCGCCTCATCGACCGAGCCACCGAGTCGGACCACGGTGTCAGCGTCACGACTCGAGGATCCCGCATCCTCGGACGGACCGAAATCTACGCCTCTTTACGAGATTCGCCCCGGACTAATTAGCGGGGTGAAGACCCCTTTCGTTGTTAGGTGGCGCAGCTGTCGCCTCGCTGAGCCTCACCGCTTCCAGGTCCTGGCGAACTTCGCCTCGGTCTGGGATGTACTCACCCCCGAGAATCGCGGGCACCAAGGTCGTCACCGGGGAGCTTCATCGGGTCCGGCGCGGGCGCCGGAAGGGCTTCGCTCCGGAACCGCCATCCGGGCCCATCCCTCGGCCTGCCCGCGTCCCCGTCATGCTCGCCCTGGCCCACCAGATCCAGAGAGCCATCGACCAGGGGGAGATCAGGGACCGTGCCGAGGTCGCCCGGCGGCAGGGGATGACGAGTGCCAGGGTGACTCAACTCCTCGGCCTGACCCTCCTGGCCCCGGATCTCCAGGAGAGGATCCGCTCCCTGGAA
>CALFNC010000552.1 GCA_937902605.1 uncultured Acidobacteriota bacterium
CTTTCCCTACACGACGCTCTTCCGATCTAGCCACGCCTCGACAGGGTCGAGCGCCTCGTCCGATACATCCACGGGCAGGTGAACCTCCTTCGGGAGAAAAGTCGTCGCGTCGTAATACTGTTCGAGGAACGACACCCAGAACTCCTCGGGCTCCACGTCGCCGATCCCCTCGAAAAAGAAGCTCCGGGAGTCGAGCACCCTGCCCCCCCGGACGACCAGGAGGACCGCGGCCAGGTTCCCACCGTCGGCGAACTCCCCGAAGACGTCGACGTCCTCGCCAGACGTCATGTCCACCCGCTGCTTCTGCTCCAGCTCCTCCACGGTCCGGAGGCAGTCCCGATAGGCCGCCGCCATCTCGAACATCTCGCCGTCAGCGGCCGCGCTCATCTTCTCGGCTAGCCGCTCGCGGAGCTCCGCGTTCTTCCCCCCGAGAAACAGAAGAACGTCCTTCACAGCCTCGGCGTAGGCCTCCCGGGTCGTCAGGCCGGCCACACACGGCCCGAGGCACGCATGCATGTCGTAGTAGAGGCAGGGGCGCGGGAGGGACCCGTCGATCTCGATCCGGCAGGTCCGGATCTGGAAGAGACGCGTGATCATCTTCATCGCGCCACGGCAAGTCCGCGCCGGGAGGAACGGCCCAAAATAGGTGTGCCCGTCTTTCTGGAATCGCCTGGTGACGAAGGCGCGGGGCCAATCCTCGCCCGTCGTCACCTTGATGTACGGGTAGGTCTTGTCGTCCTTGAGGCAGACATTGTAGGTCGGCTGGTGGCGCTTGATGAAGACGTTCTCGAGCGCCAGCGCCTCCATCTCGTTCGTCGTCACGACGGTGTCGATTGCGGCGAACTCCGTGAGGAGCGCTTCTGTCCGCGCGTGCTTGGGTCCCGCGCCGAAATATGAGGCGAGCCGCTTCCGGATCGACCGCGCCTTTCCGACGTAGAGGATCTTCCCCGCTGAGTCTTTATAGATGTAGATACCCGGCTGATCCGGGTACGTCGAGAGGTCGGGGGCGACGGGCACGGACGGCTAGAACATTTTTCCGATGTTGGCGGCGATCTTCGACATCTTCACGTAGCCGAAGAAGCGGCCGCTTCCCATCAGGCCGAGCGCCTCGGGTACCTTGGTCCGCGGGTCGTTCGAGTAGAGCGTGCCGAACGCTCGGCGCGTGAAGGTCTGGAAGGCTGCGTCGTACGGGTACCACCAGGGCATCGACCGCGCCTCCCCGAGGTCGATCGAGACGTGCTTGATGTTGACCAGCTCCATCAGACCGTAGACGGCATGGCTCCGCCCGATCCCGGACTTCTTGATCCCTCCCCACGTGGCCGTCGGCTCGCCAAACGAGAAGAGGTGGTCGTTGATCGTCACAGTCCCGGCCTCCAGCTCGGCGGCGAGACGGTCGGCGACCTTGCGGGACCTCGTCCAGCCGGAGGCCGTCAGACCGAAGTCCGAGTCGTTCGCCTCCTTGATCGCCTGGTCGAGGGAGTCGACGACCTGGATCGGCATCACGGGCCCGAACGTCTCCTCGCGCATCACGCGCATCCGCCCGTTCACATTCGTCAGAATCGTCGGCGGGTACCAGTTCCCCTTCGACCGCGGACGCTTCCCGCCGCAAAGGACTTTCGCCCCGTGCTTTTGCGCCTCGGCCACCTGCTCCTCCACCACGTCGCGCTGCTCGGCCGTGGTCATCGGCCCCATGTCGGTGGCCGGGTGGAGCGGGTCCCCCATCCGGATCGCCTTTGTACGCTCGAGCACGTTCGCGAGGAACGGCTCGGCCACCTCGCGCAGGACATACACGCGCTCGATCGAGCCGCACGCCTGTCCCGCGTTCATGAAGGAGCCCCAGACGATCCCGGCCGCCGCGCGGTCGAGGTTCGCGTCGGGGCAGACGATGGCCGGATCTTTCCCGCCCAGCTCCAGAACGAGCCCCTTCAGATGAGATGCCGCCCGGCGCGCCACGTCGACCCCGGTCTCGACCGATCCGGTGAAGAGGATCTTCGCCACGCCCGGGTGCTCGATAAGCCGGGGGACGTCGGAGCCCCCGGCCGTCACGACGTTGACGACGCCAGGGGGAAGCCCCGCGCGCCGGCAGATCTCGCCAACTGCGATCCCGGTGAGGGCCGCCGCGGACGCCGGCTTGAGGACGACCGTGTTCCCCGCGGCCAGGCACGCCGCCACCTCGACGAAGGGGATGCCGAACGGGAAGTTCCAGGGGGTCACGATGGCGATGACGCCGAGCGGGTCGAACCGGTACGAGGCTGATTTGTGGGCGAACAGGATCTGCTCGTACTCGACCGGGCGGGGTGCCAGAAGGTCCGCCGTCCGTCGCGAGAGGTAGCGGAGCGTGTCGGCGACCGGAATCAGGTCCACCGCCCTCGCCTCCGCGACCGGCTTGCCCTGCTCTGCCGCGATGAGGCGCGCGAGGGGCTCGTGAAGGCGGACGACCTCGGCCATCACCTTCTGCAGGAACCGCTGGCGCTCGCGGACCGGAAGGCTTCCCCAGTGGAGGAACGCCTTCTTCGCCGCGGCGACCGCCGCGTCGATCTCCCCTTTTCCTGCCCGATGGACCTCGGCGATCGGCAGCCCGGTCGAGGGGCTGACCGCCTGGAACGTCTTCGCCGTCTCCACGTCGAGACCGTCGATGATCGGTCGCGTCCCCAGGGTCTGGACCTTCCTCATCCGGCTGGCATTCATGCCATCGCCCTCCCGGAGATCTCGCCGACGTGCTTGAGGTAAAAGCCGACGAGCCGCTGGGCGTAGTCGGTGAAGCTCGGGCACTTCACGCCGAACCGAGCCAGGTCCTTCGTCGCCTGCGTGCAGTCGTACATCACGACGTGGTCGAAGTAGTCGAGGGTCTGCGAGGGCATCCCGAACCACTTCTCCACCGGCGGTGGGGCGAAGATCAGCTTGGCCACCGGGAGCGGGATGGGTACGTAGATGAACGACTTCCCGAGCGCGTGCGCGAAGAGCTCCTCGATCTGGAATGCGGTGAGCGGCTTGGGGTCCGTGAGGTTATAGGTCTTGCCGATCGCCCCCGGCCACGTCGAGAGCCGGGCGATCGCCTCCAGGACGAAGTCGACCGGCACGAGGTTGACCGGGGCCTCGCCCGTCCCCACCTTCATGAACACACCGGGCGACGGCAGAAGCCGCATGGCGTTGAGAGAGAAATAGGGGCCGTCGAACTTCGCGGTGACGCCGGTCGTCGAGTCACCCACGACGATGCCGGGCCGGTAGATGACGGACGGCAGGCCGCTCTCGGCCACCTCGATCTCCGCCAGAAACTTGGTCTCCTCGTAGAAGTTCTTGAAGCGCTGGCCGACGTCGAGGTCGGTCTCCCGGTAGACGCCGACGGCCGTCCCGGAAACATAGGCTGTCGAGACGTAGTCGAACCTCTCGAGCTTCGGGCAGTCCTTCAGGAAACCGACGACGTTCCGGGTCCCCTCGACGTTGACCCGGAGGCCCAGCTCGCGCGAGACGGCGAGGTCGTAGATCGCGGCGAGATGGTGGCACCCGGTGAGCCGCTTCTGGAGCCGTCCCGACTCCTCGTCCGCCAGGCCCAGACCGGGCATGGTGATGTCCCCCGCAACCAGCTCGAGACGTCCCTTCGTCCCCGGGTGCGCCGACGCCATCTCCTCCTCCGACTTCCGGGCGGCAGGAAGGAACTTCTCCTGCACGAGGCAGACGAAATCGGTGTCCGGCTGGAGCTCCAGGAGACGAGGGATGAGCCGGGCTCCGATGAAGCCGGGAAAACCCGTGAAGAGGACGGCGCGGGAGCTTCGCGAGGAGGACTTCGAACGAGACCTGCGGGACGTCGTCGCTTTCATGGCCGGTTCAGTCTATCGCGGTCAGACCGGCTTCGTTGGCTGTCGCGTCGCGCGCCGAGCGGCGGTATCGTCAAGACATGACACTCCCGCACGCCGTCCATCACAGCCCCGTCGTGGAGGTCCCCATTCAGGTTCGATACGCCGAGACCGACGCGCAGCGGGTCGTCTACCACGGGAACTACCTGATCTGGTTCGAGGTCGGACGGACCGCCTACTGCGAGCGGGCCGGCTACCCCTACCCGCGGATGGAGGCCGAGGGGATCCTGATCATCGTCTCGGAGGTTCGTGTCAAGTATCGGAAGTCGTCCCGGTATGGGGACGTGGTGACGATCCGCACCCGGATGGGCGAGCAGAAGAGCCGCGGCTGCTCCTTCCTCTACGAGGTGGTCCTCCCGGACGGGTCGATCGCGGCCGAGGGAGAGACGCATCACCTCTTCGTGCAGGCGGCCACCGGCCGCCTCTGCTCGGTCCCTCCAGGGATCCGGGACGCATTCCTCGCCTTCACGGGGTCCTGAAACCCGACTTCGCGGCGCTTAGAATACGGTCGCGACGGAGACGCCAGACCCCCGTCTAAACGAACGCGAGGTGGACGAAGATGCTCAAGGAGTTCCGGGAGTTCGCGGTCAAGGGGAACGTGATCGACCTCGCTATCGGCGTCGTCATCGGCGCCGCGTTCGGAAAGATCGTCACCTCGTTCGTCTCCGACCTCCTGATGCCCCCCGTTGGGCTGCTCCTCGGCAAGGTCGACTTCTCGAACCTCTTCATCAACCTCTCGTCGAAGCCGGCCGAGACCCTGGCGGAGGCCAAGAAGGCCGCCATCCCCACCCTGAACTACGGCGTCTTCCTGAATACGACGATCGACTTCCTGATCGTCGCGTTCGCGATCTTCCTCGTCGTCAAGCAGGTCAACCGCCTCAAGCGCGAGCCGGCTCCTGTTCCTCAGGAACCGACGACGAAGGACTGCCCGCAGTGCTGCACGCCGGTCCCGATCAAGGCGATCCGGTGCCCGCACTGCACGTCAGTCATTGGCTGACGTGCCATCGCCTGACGTCGTTTCCAGCCGCCCGGTCTACTTCGGAGTCTTCGCGGCGTCCTTCGCCGCGCGGCTCTTCTCGGCCAGCCGCGCCGCGTCCCCCCCTTTCCTCGCTGCGTCGGCGTACTTCTCCAGGGCCTCCAGGACCCGCCCCTCTCGAAGGAGAAAGTCCCCCTCCACCTCCTCGACCGCCGCGTCGGCGGGCGAGAGGTGGCGCGCCTGAGCGAGAGCCTCGCGGGCCTCGGCCCGCCGGCCGAACGCGTCGTCGTACAGGGCCCGCTGGAGGCGCATCCCGGTGAGCAGCGGACGGACCTTCTCGTCAAAGACGTCGTCCTTGGGCAGACCGTCCCGCCCAGCGGCAGCGAACGAGACCGCGGCGTCGGAGATCCAGACCACCGCGGCGTCCCGGTTCGGAAGGACCCGGTACCCGATCCCGGACGGGACGAGGGCGGCCTTGGCCGGGAGGTGCTGCCCCATCACGGACCCGACCCAGACCACGTCGAGACCCCGTCCCCAGGCTCGCTCGATCAGCTTCTTCGTGAAGGCTTCGTAGAGAGCGGTCAGCTCCTCGGGCTGGAACGGGCGCCCCTCCTCCCAGTCCGCCAGCTTCGCTCGATAACGGCGGAACTCGTCCTCGGCCCCGGTGAGCCTCACCGCCCACCTCCGCGCCAGTGCGTCGAGGTACCACCCGCGCCGCAGGAGGAGGATATCGAGCGCCACGATGTCATCTCGCAGCCCGTCGACCTCCTGCGCTGCGAGGGTCGGCGAGTAGAGGTTCCATTCCGTGATGAAGACGAGGGCCCCAGGGGGCGACGACGCCAGCAGGTTGGCCGCAGCTTCCGGCGCTCGGAGGTCGAACCGGCGCCCGGACCTCCCGTAAATATTCCGCGCGCCAACCCCGAGCGCGGCGACCGCGATCACCGTCAGGATCGCCCTCCGCCCACGGACACGCGCCGGACCGGGCAGCTCGGCGAGGAACGCCGCCCCGGCGGCGAACGCGAGAGCCGTCACGAGGAACACCGGGATGTAGTACGCCGCCT
>CALFNC010000553.1 GCA_937902605.1 uncultured Acidobacteriota bacterium
GCGATGTAGGCGTCGATGGCCGTCACCAGCGCGCGGATCGCGTCGGCCGCTTCCTGGAAGCGGTAGGCGGAGAACGCCGCCCCCCAGGCGGCGACGGCGGTCCGGGCCGCGTTCTTCACCTCGTTGTCGGTGCAGCGCTCCGACGGCGTCTTCCCGCCGAAGGCGTCGCTGGCCATCCGGACCGCGCGCGAGAGGGTGTTCCCCATGCCGTTCGCCAGGTCGGCGTTGTAGCGCGAGAGGAACCCCTCGTCCGAGAAGCTCGCGTCCTGGCCGAACGACATCTCCGCCAGCAGGAACCACCGGAGTGCATCGACACCGAAGTGGTCGACCAGCTCGTCGGGGCGGACGACGTTCCCGACCGACTTCGACATCTTCCGCCCGTCCCGCTCCCACCAGCCGTGGCTGATCACCTGGGTCGGTACCGGCAGGCCGGCCGACATCAGGAACGCGGGCCAGTAGACGGCGTGGAAGCGGAGGATGTCCTTGCCGACCAGGTGGAACGCCTGAGGGTTGCCGGCGCCGCCGGGCCAGTAGGTGCGGTAGAGCCGGTCGTCACCCGTCCCGAAGCCGAGGGCCGAGATGTAGTTCGTCAGGGCGTCGAGCCAGACATAGACGACGTGTCCGGGTCTGGACGGGAATGGGATCCCCCACTTCACGCTCGTCCTCGACACGGAGAGCGGCTTCAGCCCCGACGCGACGAAGGAGCGGACCTCATTTAACCGCGACGGGGGGAAGACGAACGACGGCCGGTTGTTTTTCGGCTGAGCATCGTACAGCTCGAGGAGCCGAGCCTGATACCGGTCGAGGCGGAAGAAGAGGTTCTCCTCGCTCTGCCACTCCGGCTTGTAGCCGTGCGTGGGGCACGCGCCATCCACGAGGTCCTTCTCCGGGTAGAACGCCTCGCATCCGACGCAGTACCACCCCTCGTGCGACCGGACCTCCAGGTCGCCGGCCGCGTCGATCCGGCGAATGATCTCGACGACGCCGGGGTGGTGCCGTTCGGCATCGCTTGTCCGGATGAAATCGTCGTTGGAGATCCCGAACTTCCGCCAAAGCGCACGGAACGTCTCGACGTGCCGGTTGCAGACGTCGATCGGGGTGACCCCTTCTGCCCTCGCCACCTTCTCAATTTTTTGTCCGTGCTCGTCGGTCCCTGTCAGGAAGCGGACCTCGTCCCCCTCGAACCGGTGGAACCGGGCGAGAGCGTCCGTGACGACCGTCGTGTAGAGATGGCCGATGTGGGGCCGGTCGTTGACGTAGTAGATCGGGGTGGTGAAGTAGCGGCGCGCCATGAGCGGGGTGAGGATACCCGATGCGCCACTTCAGCCCGTGATCCAACCCCGCTGGCGGAACGACATCCAGCGTCCCCGCCCCACGACGACGTGGTCGCGAACCTCGATCCCGATCGCGCGTCCGGCTTCCACGAACCGGTCGGTCGTCGCCCGGTCGTCGGCGGACGGCTCCGCCTCCCCGGACGGGTGGTTGTGATAGAGGACGAGCGCGACCGCGCCAGCGAGAATCGCCTGCCGGAAGAGCGGACCGGGGGAGACGGAGGCCGACGTGACGCCGCCGGCGAAGACGCGGGCATCCTCCACGAGCCGGTTCCGCGCGTCGAGCAACAGCGCCCCCATCACCTCCCGCTGCTCCGTCGCCAGGCTCGCCTGCAGGTACTCTGCTGCCGCGCCCGGGTTGGCGATCAGGCTCCGCTTCTCGATCCCCTCGCGCACCACGCGGGCCGCGATCTCCGCGGCCGCCGCGATCCGCGCCGCCTTCGCCGGACCGACCCCGAGGTTCAGCTTCTTAAGGGCCAGCCCGCCGCTCCGGAAGAGGCCGCCGAGGCCGTGCCGGTCCACGAGCTCCCGGGACAGCTCGAGGACCGGCTGCCCGGGACGTCCTGTACCGAGGAGCACCGCCACCAGCTCATCGTCCGAGAGAGCGCTAGCCCCCTTCGCCATGAGCTTCTCGCGGGGCCGGTCTTTTGCGGCCACGGCCGCGAGCCGGCCGCGGAGCGGGCCCTTGGTCGGGGGGCTCAACTGGCCTCGACTTCCCGCGCGAGGGCGGAGAGCACCTCGGACGGCTTCCCCCGGAAGACTCCGTCCAGAAGCGGCGCCGGCGGAGTCTCCCCAGGGTCGATCTCGTAGACCGCGGACCCGGCGCGGGCCGCCGCGATACCGAGGATCGAGGCGGGGTCGACGACGGACGAGGTCCCCACCACGAGAAAGAGTGTGCTCCGCTCTGCGATCTCCTCCGCCGCCTCCCACTCCTTCGGCGGAAGGGACTCGCCGAACCAGACGACGTCCGGCCTCAGCAGCCCCCCGCACTCGGGGCAGTAGGGGGGGAGGGAATCGAAGCGCCTCGCCGCCGGTGCGGGGATGACGGTCCCCTCCAGAATGCAGCGGGCCCTCAGGAGCGAGCCGTGCACCTCGACCACCTCCCGGCTCCCTGCCGCCTGCTGGAGCCCGTCGACGTTCAGAGTGACGACGCGGACCTGTGGGAGGAGCCGTTGCAGCTGGGCGAGGGCCGTGTGCGCCCCGTTCGGCCGGGCTTCGCCCACATCCCGGCGGAGCTCCTCGACGTACCGCCAGACGCGCTCCGGCTCCTTGGCAAACCCCTCGGCAGTTTCCAGCCGCTCGGTGCGCGTCCCTTCCCAGAGGCCTTCTGGCGCGTGGAACGGAGGGAGGCCGCTCTCGGCAGCTACGCCCGGCCCGGTCAGGACGCCGAGGAGCCCGCCGTCCCGCAGACGCCGGTAGAAGGGCCGGAGCGGCCCGAGGTCGAAGGCCCTTTCGGGGCTCATCGCTCGAGGCCGGGGACTTCCCGGACCATGCGCTCGATGACGAAGAAGACCCGCCGAACGGACATGCGGAGATCTTCGCACGGCGAGCGGGCACGGGGCGGGGTGCTACCATCCGGACCCATGAGCGAATTGTCCGAAGTGAAGGAAGCGATCTACGGCCACGAGGTCCTTGGAATCATCGCCACTCGGCCCATAGCCTGGCCTGTCGAGGAGCTCCGCACCGCCGTCGCGTCGGCGTTCGGGACGGACGCGGTCTTCCAGAACTGCCACGGCAGCCGCTTCGACTTCGACGAGCTGATCGGCTTCCTCTCCTCGAAGGGGAAGCTCTCGTTCCAGAACGGGAAGGTCTCGCTCGGGGCCGCGACAGCCTGCGATCACCACTGACGGGTCAGATCTTAAGGACCACCTTCCCCATGCCCGCACCCCCCTCCAGCCGCTCATAGGCCTTTCGTGCCTCGGCGAGGGGGAAGACCGCGTCGACGACCGGCCGGATTTTCCCCGCCCCGACCGCCGCTAGGAGCGCCCGGAACTCCCCGTTCGTCCCCATCGTCGAGCCGAGGATGTCGAGCTGCTTCCAGAAGATGATTCGAATCTCCTCCTCAGGATTCGGCCCGGCGGTCGCCCCACACGTGACGATGCGACCCTTCTTGGCAGCCGCCGTTAGCGAAGTTCTCCAGGCACCGCCGCCGACCGAGTCGACGACGACGTCCACCCCCCGCCTGGCGGTGATCTCGCGGACCTTCTTTCCGACGTCGACCTCCTTGTAGTCGAGGACGACGTCGGCCCCCAGCTCCTTCGCCTTCTTCGCCTTCTCGGCGCCGGCAGTCGTCACGATGACGAGCGGCGCCCCCGCGAGCTTCGCGATCTGCAGGGCAAATGTCGACACGCCACCTCCGATCCCGTGGATCAGGACCGTCTCCCCCGCGCGAAGTCGCGCCCTCGTGATCAGCATCCGCCACGCCGTCAGGGCGGCCAGCGGGAACGCCGCCGCCTCCTCAACCGAGAGGTTCGCCGGGGCCGGAAAGACGTTCTCCACGGGGACGGCGACTTTCTCGGCCAGCGTCCCCGAGCGGTGCTCCCCCAGGATCCCGAAGTCGACGCATAGGCTGGAGTCGCCCGACTGGCAGAACTCGCAGCGGCCGCACGAAATGCCGGGCTGAAGGACGACCCTCGACCCGGGCGCGAGCCCTTTCACCCCCTCGCCCACCGCCTCGACCACTCCGGCGCCGTCGGCTCCGGGAACGTGCGGGAAGCGTACAGGAACGCCGGGGATGCCGTTCCTGACGAATACGTCGAGACGGTTGAGTGCCGCCGCCTCGAGGCGGACGAGCACCTCGCCCGGTTTCGGTGAGGGGTCGGGCCGGTCGCCATATGAGAGAACTTCGTTGCCGCCGTGCTTCTCCAGAAAGATTGCTTTCATTTCGTCTCCTTCCCGTGGAAACTCTCGCCTCTAGTTTATGAAGTCTTCGCTTCCGACGCTTCCGGCCTCCGCGTTCCCCTCCCCCGACCCGTCCGAGATCTGCCCCCCGTGCGGCAGCTGCTGCCAGTATGTCTCGCTCGGCATGGAGTCGCCCGACAACGTCAAGTACGTCGCGATGGCCCTATGGTTCCTGTATCACGAGGGGATCGGCATCTACCAGGCGCATGACGACGACTGGTACATGATCGTCCCGGCCGATTGCGAGCACCTCCTCCCGACCGGCTTCTGCGGCATCTATGAGAACCGCCCGTTCGTCTGCCGCGACTACGACCTCTCCGGCTGCGAGGGGACCACCACCGAGCCGTCCGAGAAGCTGAAGTTCATGGAGGCAAAGCGCTTCATCTCCTGGCTCCGGAAGTCCCGCCCGGACCTCTACGGGCGCTGTCTGGAGAAGGGAATCATCCCGGAAGTCTACCGGCCGAAGGAGTGAGGGAACGCCCCGAGCTTCCTGGGCACCGGAATGGGTTTTGAATAGAATGGGCTCAAGGGTTCTCAAAACGAACCTTCAGGAGGGCAGCATGAAAATGATCGGAATCGCAACAATCCTGGCGGCGCTTGTGCTTCCGCTTGGACTTAACGCACAGGGCAATCGGGGCGATCGGGACCGCCACGAATCCGGCGGACGGGATGATCGCCGGGACCAGGACGAGAGGAGAGGGAGGGTTGCGGGCATCATCGCCGACTGCGAACAGAGAACGAACGAGTTCACTGTGGCCTTGAAGCGGAACCTGGATCGAAGCCCTCTGGATGGGACCCGTCGCGAGGATAGGCTCAACCAGAATGCTTCCAAGCTGGAGCACGCCATGAACCGCCTGCGGGACTCCTGGAATGCAGACCGGGATTTCGAGCGGTCCCGCAGGCATCTGAGAGTGGCGCTCTCGGCCGGTCAGGATATCCACCGGACCATGTC
>CALFNC010000554.1 GCA_937902605.1 uncultured Acidobacteriota bacterium
GCTGTCCGGCGGCACCCGCCGTCGAGGTCGACGCGTCGGTCAGGTCCGGACCGAGCGCCGCCGTCGTCGCCGGCTGGACGGCGGCCTGTCTCAGCGCAGCTGGGCGCGGGAAGGGGACGATGTCGGTCCTCCTCTGCGGTGACCGACGGATGAGGACGCTGAATCGCGTATGGCGGAAGATGGACCGGCCAACGGACGTCCTCTCGTTCCCATCCGGCGAGACGGGTCGGGCGGCGTTCGTCGGCGACGTCGCGATCGACGTGCCGTACGCGGAGCGCCAGGCCCGCCGGCTGGAAAACTCCCTCGAGCGCGAGGTGCAGGTTCTCCTCGCCCACGGAATCCTTCACCTCCTCGGCCACGACCACGAGACCGATGACGGGACGATGTTCGCCCTCCAACGGCGCCTTGTTCGCAAGGTCTTCGGGCCCGGGCCGGACGGCGTTCCCCCTACTGGCCGGAGGCCGGCGTCGTGAGCTTCACCGCCTTCATCGCGCTCCTCCTCGCGGGGCTCTTCGCCTTTCTCTACTTCATCCTCTCGTCGTTCGCTCACGCGATCGAGAGCCTGTCGGACATCCGCCGCAAAGCGCTCGTGGAAGAGGAGCCCGACCGTTTCGGCCGGGTCCTCTCCGGGACGAACGAGGGGCCCTCCCGTATCGCCGCGCGCCTCACCGCGCAGGGCGCAGTGCTGGGGGGGCTCTTTGCGACGACATCGGCGCTCGTCGCCCTCGACGCTCCGGAGCCGTGGCTCCTCGCGGCGGCCGGGATCCTGGTCGGCTGGCTTCTCCTCGAGCTGGCGGTCCTCCGGTCTGTCTCCCGGCGCGGCCCGGAGGCGCTCCTCGTGGACTCCTCCTGGCTGATTCCGATCGTGGCGCTCTTCTCCGTCCCCCTCACGCCGCTCTTGACCCGGCTCACCGCGCGAAGGCCTGGCCCGCCGGAGGAGGACGTGTCGACGCCGCAGGAGAAGGAGGCCGCGAAGGAGGCAGATGTCCGCGCGCTCCTCGATGTGGGGCGCGAGGAAGGGATCCTGGAGAAGCACGATGCGGAGCTCGTGTCCCGGGCGGTCGACTTCGGGGACCGGACCGTGGGAGAGGTGATGACGCCACGCCCCGACATGACGGTCGTGGAGGTGGACACGCCTCTCGACGCCGTCGCCGACCTGCTCGTCCAGACGAAGTTCACGCGGGTCCCGCTCGTGGAGGGCGGGATCGACCACCCGGTCGGGATCGTCCATGTCAAGGACGTCTTCACCGTCCTCCGCTCTCCCGCGCCTCCGGCCACGGCCCGCCCGGTGTCGCGGCCCGTCCTCTTCGCGCCCGAGACCCAGACGATCCGGACGCTCCTCGGCGATTTCCGGAGGCGACGGCAGCAGATGGCGATCGTGGTGGACGAGTTTGGCGTCGTTTCGGGGCTCGTCACCCTGGAGGATCTCGTGGAGGAGCTGGTCGGCGAGATCGCCGACGAGCATGAGGTGGGGCTGGACCCGGTCGTCCCGCTGCCGGACGGCGGGTTCTCCATCGCCGGCCGCGTCCGGGTCTCGGAGGTCGAGGGGCTCTTCGACGTCACGTTCGCTTCCGGCGACTACGACACCATCGCCGGCCTCGTCTCGGCAAAGCTGGGACACATCCCTAGGCCGGGCGAGACGGTGGCGGAGGCGGGGCTCCTCTTCACGGTGGAGGAGTCGGACCGGCGGCGGATCCACCGGGTGCGGGTCGCGCGGAGCGACGGCGGCGAGAAGCCGGCAGGAGGCGAGGGATGAACGAGGAGAACGGCTCTTCTCCGGGGCGCCGCTCGGGAACGGTCGCGGTGATCGGCCGTCCGAACGCCGGCAAGTCGACGCTCGTCAACGCGCTGGTCGGCCAGAAGATCGCGATCGTCTCCGACAAGCCACAGACGACGCGGCGGAGGATCCTCGGCATCCGGACCGCTCCCGAGGGGCAGATCGTCTTCGTCGACACGCCGGGGCTCCACAAGCCGCTCCACCGCCTCAATCGCGTGATGCTCGCCGAGTCGATCGAGGCGATGCGCGAGGTGGACGTCCGTCTGCTCGTGATCGACGCCTCGGTGCCGTCCGGCGGGGGAGACCGGTACACGTTCGACCTCCTCGCGAAGGAGGAGCCTCCACGCATCGCCCTCCTCAACAAGACCGACCGGATCGAGAAGCGGGTCCTCCTCCCCCGGATGGCCCAGCTCGGGGAGCTCGGCATCTTCGACGAAATAGTCCCGGTCTCGGCCCTCCGCGGCGACGGCCTCGACATGCTCGTCCCGCTCCTCTATCGCCACCTCCCGGGTGGGGACGACCTCTTCCCCGAGGGGACGGTGACGACGACCGGTCAACCGGTCCGGATCGCCGAGATCATCCGGGAGAAGTTCCTCGAGAGGACCCGCGAGGAGATCCCCTATGGCCTCGGCGTCGTCATCGACGACATCGCCCGGGACGACGCGAAGAACCTGACGGTCGTGATGGCGACCGTCGTGGTCGACAAGGACAACCACCGGAAGATCGTCCTTGGCTCCGGCGGGAGGATGATCCGGGATTCGGGGACGGCGGCCCGCATGGAGCTGGAGAAGACGTTCGGGGGACGGTTTTTTCTCGACCTGAACGTCCGGTCACGTCCTGGCTGGAGGGAAGACCCCCAATTCCTCTCGACCCTCACGAGCTGAGCCGAGTCATCCGCGGGAGGCCGGTTCTTCCGAATCGCGGGCGGGACCGCCGTCGGGCTCGCCAACGGCGCCGCGGAGGGCGGTCAGCACGCGGTCCAGTTTCCCTTCCAGCTCGGTGATGCGCCGCTCCAGCACCTCGTAGTCGGCCGGCGTTCTGGCGGGCATGACGGTCGGGGCCGGAAGGGTGTCGCCCGACGCGTCGAATTCGGTCTCGTCTTCCGAATCGATGGAGCGATCGACCGAGAGCTCGTGGGGCTCGGCATGGTCCGCGTTGGGCGGGTGAAGCTCCGCATCCGTCGGAGGAGGCTCGAGCTGGATCAGCTCCTCGGGAGCGGGCGCTTCGGGAACCCGGAGCGGGATCCCGAAGATCTCGTCGATGGACGGGGACGGGAGCTCCGCCGAAGTCTCGAAAGGCGAGTCCGGCGACGGAGAAGGCTCGATGAACGCAGGACGGGTCACCGCCGGCACTGGCGCGGCGACGGCAGGCTTAGGGGGACCAAAAACCCTTCCGCGTCCGGTCCCGGTGGCGTCCGCCCGGAGAACTGCCAGGCTCGTCGGGCGCTGCAGCTTCCGCATCAGGTTGATGAACGTCAGCTTGGACGCCAGCTTGAAGGTCTCCACGATGCCCCGGCCCTCGAGCGCGACCGCCTCGACGAACGGGAGGTCGCCGAAGCCGAGCGACTCCTGGAGCGCCTCGACGGAGAGGATGCTGGGCAGGTCTCGCTTGTTGTACTGGATGAGCGTCGGGATCGACTCGGGAGCCACACCCATCTCCCGGAGGTTGTCCCGGAGGTTCTGGTACGACTCGAGGTTGTGCGACAGCATCGACCACTGCGAGTCGACGACGAAGACGATGCCGTCCACGCCCTTCAGGACCAGCTTGCGCGTCTCGTTGTAGAAGACCTGGCCGGGAACGGTGCAGAGCTGGAAGCGGACGGCGTACCCCTTGATGTTTCCGAGCTCGACCGGAAGGAGGTCGAAGTAGATCGTCCGGTCCTGGGCCGTGGCGAGCGAGAGAAGCCGGCCGGTGGACGCCTGGTCGAGCCGTTCGTGCAGGGCCTTCAGGTTCGTCGTCTTGCCGGAGAGTCCGGGACCGTAATAGACGACCTTCGCTGTCAGCTCTCGGGTCGTGTGGTTGAAGAGGACCATCTCGGAAACGGCTCCTGCGGATTGACGTGGGGGACCGGAAAAGTATAGGCCGATCGGGATTACCATCCTCCGGCATGGCGGGAAGGGAAGATCGGGTTCAGACGCAGCTGGCGGGGATCCCGGTCTCCGGCGTCTCCATCGCGGGCCACGAGACCTGGTTCCACTTCCCGACGCTCGGGCTGGCGTTCGACCTCGGCCGGGCTCCGACCGAGCTCGTTCCCGTCTCCCACGTCTTCCTGACGCACGCCCACCTCGACCACGCGGCCGGACTCGCGTACTGGTGCTCGCAGCGGCGGCTCGCCCGGCTGGGAGGGGGCATCGCCTGGACCGACCCCTCCACGGTCGACACGTGGCGCACGATCTTGGGCCTGCATGCCCGGCTCGAGGGAGTCGAGTACGACGCGGCGGTCGAGCCGATGGCTCCAGGCGAGACCATGGTCTTGCGGAAAGACCTCGAGGTGACCGCTTTCCGGGTCGCCCACCGCGTCCCGGCGCTCGGGTTCGTCGCTTCCGAGCGGCGCCACCGGCTCAAGCCATCGTGGCGCGGCCGCGGTGCGGACGAGATCCGGGAAGCGACGGCGAGGCGAGAGGAGGTCTCAGAGAGCTGGACCCGTCCTCTCGTCGCCTTCTGCGGGGACACCTCGGCCGACGTCTTCCGGATCGCCCCCCCGGAGGTCTTCCGGGCGAAAGTCCTCCTCCTGGAGTGCTCGTTCGTCGAGGACGAGCACAAGGACCGGGCGAATGGCTGGGGGCACATCCACCTGTCCGAGCTCGCCGATCACTCCGACCTCTTCGAGAACGAGGTCGTCGTCCTCACACACCTCACCCTGCGCACCGGACCGGCCGAGATCCGGCGCCTCGTCAACAAGAGACTTCCGCCCGGCCTCGCCGCACGGACCGTCCCGTTCCTTCCCTGAACCATGGACCACGAAGCGGAGATCTGGGTCAAAGGGACGCTCTGCCTCCTGGGGCTCCTCGCGTTCCTCTGGCGGACGAGAGTGGGGAGCCCGCTTCCCCGGGGGAAAGCGGGGCAGCTGGTGGGGGCGGCCGCGTTTGCGGCGGTCCTCGCCTACTACAACTTCGGCCTTTTCCACGGCCGGGGGTACGTGCATCACTGGGAGACGTTTCACTACGTCCTCGGGTCCAAGTACTTCCCGGAGCTCCGCTACGACGGCCTCTACGCTGCTTCCCTCGCCGCGGAGGCCGAGGCCTTCCCGGGAAAGCCGTTGCCTGCCTTCGTTCGCGACCTCCGGACCAACGACGTCGTCCCTTCGAGGACGATCGAGTGGCACATGGGGGAGGTCAAGCGGCGCTTCACGCCGGAGCGCTGGCGCCAGTTCGTCGCGGACAACGCCCATTTCGTCGTGAGCAACGACCCGTCCTACCTCGCGCAGATTCGGACCGACCACGGGTACAACCCGACTCCGGCCTGGACGTTCGTCGCCCGTCTCTTCGACGGCCGGCTCCCGGTCGACGGGACGACCCTGCCGCTCTGGGCGTCGCTCGATCTCATCCTCCTCGCAGCGACCTTCGTCTTCGTTTTCCGATCTTTTGGCAGCTGGGCCGGAACGGTCGCTCTCCTCGTCTTCGGACTCGGCTACACGTGGCGGTTCGACTGGGTGGGCGGCGCGTTCCTTCGTCAGGACTGGCTCGCGGCGTCGGTCATCGGCCTGTGCATGCTGAAGCGGGAGCGTTGGGCGGCGGCGGGAGCGCTCTTCGGCTATGCCGCGTCGGTCCGGCTCTTCCCGGCGGCCTTCCTCTTCGGTCCCGCCGTCCTCGGGCTCCGCGCGATCCTCCGGAAAGAGGAGACCGCCTGGCTCCGGAAGCTCGCGTCCGGGTTCGTCCTCTCGGTCGCCCTCTGGCTCGCCGCCGGCTCCCTCACCGGAAGAGGCGTGGCCGCGTGGGGCGAATTTGGCAGGAACTTCCAGAAGCATCGCCATACATGGCTGACGAACAACGTGGGCCTGAAGAACCTCCTCCTCTACGGGCCGGAAACCTTCGAACGCCGGCTCGTCGACTTCTCGCAGCCGGAGCCGTGGCTGAAGTGGCAGAAGAAGATGGACGACATGGAGGAGGCGCGGAAGCCGCTTCTCGCCGTCGCGTCGCTGGCGTTCCTGGGGATGGTGGCCGCGGCGGCCTGGCGGGCGGGGCGCGTGGAAGCCGCGCTTCTCGGCATCCCGGCGTTCTTCGCGGCCGGCGTCCTGACCTGCTACTACTGGGTGGTCCTCGTCGCGCTCGTCCTGACCGGGCGAAGGTGGCTCATCGCGGGGGTCATGGCGGTCAGCGTCGTCCTCTTCGCCGCGGATCTCCTCACGCCGTCGTTCGAGGCGATCTACGGTCTCGCGTCGTGGCTCCTCGCGTCGCTCTTCGCCTGGTGGTCGGTTCAGGTGGCGCTGGGAATCACCGAAAGACCTTCTTCCGATTCCGGATGTAGTCGCGGAAGACGAACGAAGCGAGGTCGGTAGGGGACGCGTAGTACGCGCGGCTGTGGGCTGGAAAATTCCTAGCTGTCCACGCTCGACTCCGCGAGAAGTATCCGCGGTTCTATTCGAGAGAAAGCGAAGGCTTCGACCCGGAACACTTGGCACCCTGTGGCGCAGGCGTCAGGGCGTTAACGGTCACGTGGACCGGCGCATGTAAGATGTGCCCGATGCAGCCCATTGGCTGGTTTGACCTAGCCACGGCGTACGATGTCCTGACCGAATCGAGCCAGGAAAGGATGAAGGTCGCTGCAGCCCTCAGGCCGCCATCGCTTGAAGCGTGTCAAGGCTGTTCACGTTCTTTCGATTGCTTGGATTGTTATCTAAGACCACTGAACCAGCTGGCGGCGGGACAGATCACGCAAGACGATTGTCAATGGTATCGGTCTGAGCGGGCCGCTCTCCGGGCCGCCGGGCTTTCGAGCGTCTTCCCATGACGGCACACGAGACGGTGGTTCAGGTCCGGGCGCTGGGGAAGGAGTTCCAGCGGCGTGGTGAGGTCGTACAGGCCCTCACCGACGTCAGCTTCTCGATTGGGAGAGGCGAAGTTGTAGGCTTCCTCGGCCCGAATGGCGCGGGAAAGACGACGACGATCCGGATCCTTCTCGGGCTTCGGAGGGCGACCAGGGGCGAGATTTGCATTACTGCGCGGCGGGTCGGCTTCGTCCTCGATGTTCCGGCGCTCTATCCGCACTTCACTCTCGAACGTAATCTCGAGTTCTACAGCGAACTCCTCGGCCTCGCCCCGAGAGCATGGGAAGCACACATCCCGACTCTCGGCCTGTCAGATGTCGTGAAGGTCCGTGTTAGGGAGCTTTCCCTCGGGATGAAGAAGCGCGCCGAGCTGGCCCGCGCGCTTCTTGGGGAGCCCGATCTCCTCCTGCTCGACGAGCCAACGACCGGTCTGGATCCGCAGGCGCAAGAGACGTTCCGCAAGGTCCTCCGGGCCGAAGCGGAAAAGGGAGTCTCGATCCTGATGACGAGTCACGACCTCTTCAACGTCCAGAAGGTCTGCGACAGGTTCCTGGTAATTCGGCAGGGGCGGATCCTGGTCGACGAATCGGCCGATGGCCGCGATGCCGAGGCACTCGAACGGCTCTACCTGGCGGCGATGGCGGGAGAGGAATCATGAAGGCGCTTATCAAGAAGGAAATCCGGCTCCTCATGGAGGCGTCTGGAATGGCCGTCCTATTAGATTTCCTCCTCCCCGGCGTGGTGCTGCTCTTCGCGATGGCGACCGCGAAGTTGCATGCTCTCTCGCCGGGTCAGGCGGGCGTCGATTCCTTCGCCCTCTTCGCGACCTGCTCCTTCGGCCTCTCGAGCATGTTCCTCAGCCTGACCGCCCCAATCGCTCTCCTCGAACGGGTGACTGGAATTCTCGATACACAGCTCGCCCTCGTCGGGTCGCCCCGGCCGATCCTCTTGGCGAAGGTCGCCGTACTTGCGGGTCTCGCAACCGGGAGCTTTGCCGTCTGGGCTCTAATCGGGTTCGGAGTCTCACGGTTCATGGCGATCCCCTTTGTCAGCGTCGGGGCAGGGGGCCGTGCCCTATTTGTCGTGGCTGTCGTCTTTCCCCTATCGATCGGCCTCCTTTCGGCACTTCACATCTTCGTCGGTACCGTCTTTCCAAAGGTGGCGCCTCTTGCGAACATTGTCCTTTTCGTTGTGTCGTTCGTTGCCTTTTCAAATCTCACGTCTCTCTCGGCCGGCTTGACGAACACGGCGGTAGTGAACCTCGTTGTCATGCTGGTCTGCATGGGAGCCGTCCTGGTCGCTGTGATCTGGTTGATGGGTCTACTCCCCCGCGAGCGGCTTCTGGGGTCGTAAGAAGGGCTTTGGTTTCGGATCCAGGTGGCTATTGCCACAGCGCCTCCCCTTACCGGTGGTTTCTCCTGGACCGCCACTTGGCCTGAGAGCCTGTGAAGAAATCGGGAACGCGGCTTGACAGAGTAATCAGGAAGGCACAGATTTCTTCATGCTCGAAAAGAAGACCGAGAACGAGGGTGAGAGCGGGAGCGCCCGGATCCTGACGCCGGAGCGGGAGCAGGTGGAGCTGCGAGAGTTTTGGCTGGACGGAGCGATCCCTGCGGGGCACCCAGTGCGTGCGGTGTGGGCGTTCGTTGAAGGATTGGACTTGACGGACTTGTACCGGGGAATCGGTTCGGTAGAGGGGGGGCTGGACGACCGGCGACGGACCCGCGGCGCCGACCGGCCCCTTCGTGAAGCGGAGGAAGGCGAGGGAGGCGGAGCCGAAGGCGGTCGTTCCCTGGAGGCCGAGGAGGGCCCCGGTCCGGACGGCGTCGGCCGGGTTGACCAGGACGGAGGCGAAGACGGCCGCGAAGATCTCGTGGCGGTTCGACTGGGTCGGCAGCCGGAGCCGTGGCTGAAGTGGCAGAAGAAGATGGACGACATGGAGGAGGCGCGGAAGCCGCTCCTCGCCCTCGCGTCGTGGCTCCTCGCGTCGCTCTTTGTCGCGTGGTCGGTCCAGGTGGCGCTGGGAATCACCGAAAGACCTTCTTCCGATTTCGGATGTAGTCGCGGAAGACAAACGAAGCGAGGTCGGTAGGCGACGCGTAGTAGGCGCGGCCGTGGGCGACCTTCGTCAACGTCTCGACGAAGTCGACGAGGGCCGGGTCGGTCGCGATCATGAAAGTGGTCAGCTGGACTCCCTCCCTGCGGCACCGCTCGGCCTCGTCGAGCGTCCGATTGACGATCTTCAGGTCGAGGCCGAAGGGGTTCTTGTAGAGGTGGCCCCCCTCGTGGATGCAGGACGGCTTGCCGTCGGTGATCAGGAAGATCTGCCGGTTGGGGGTCCGCCGGCGCGAGAGGAGGCCGCGGGCCAGGGCCAGGCCGGCCTTCGTGTTCGTGTGAAACGGGCCGACCTGCGCCCGGGATAGCTCCTCGAGGCGGACCGGGTAGGCGTCGTCGCCGAACAGGACGACGTCGATGGTGTCCTTCGGGTACTTTTGGAGGATCAGCTCGGTCAAGGCGAGCGCGACCTTCTTGGCGGGCGTGAAGCGATCCTCTCCATAGAGGACCATCGAGTGTGAGATGTCGATCGCGATCGCCGTCGCACAGGAGCTCTGGTGCTCGACGTCGAAGACCTCCAGGTCGTCGGGCTGGAGCATCAGCTCGTCGATGTCGCGCCGGGTCGCGTTCGCGACCGACCGGATGCCGTCCAGGCGTGAAAGGTCGTCTCCGAACTCGTACGTGTGCGTCTCCGGGAGCTGCTCGGATCCGCCTCCCGGGCGGGGGACCGAGTGGAAGCCGGCGCCCGACTTCGTGAGGGCGGAGAAGATCTCCTCCAGGGCGGCTCGGCGGATCTGCCGCTCGCCGGCACCAGCCAGCGCGAGGTTCCCTTCGGCGTCCCGGCCAACCAGGCCCTTCGCTTCGAGGGCTTCGCGGAAGGCTTCGATGTCGACATCCGGCGAGATCCAGCCTTTCCGCTGGAACTCCCGGAGCGCCTCCAGCGCCTGCTCGACGTCCCCGCCCAGCCGGGTGACCAGATCGAGGAAGAGACGAAGCAGCTCCTCGAACGTGAGGAGCGACTGCAAGAGGTCGAAGGGAAGCTCCCCGTACCGGTAGTCCACTCCCTCCTCTACGACGGAGGAGGCGGAAAGGACGTTCCTCCGGGGAGCCAGTTGATAGGCCGCGAGAGCGTTCGCATCCTCCCACCGGACGAGCGGAAGACGACACGCAGGTCGTGGCGCCCCTCGTCGCCCGGGAGGAACGGCAATCGCGC
>CALFNC010000555.1 GCA_937902605.1 uncultured Acidobacteriota bacterium
TCGTCGTCGACGACGCGATCGTCGTGGTCGAGGCGGTGGAGCACCACATCGAGGAGGGGATGGCGCCGCGCGCGGCGACGCTCCAGGCGATGAAGGAGGTCGCCGGGCCTGTCGTCGCCATCGCGCTGATCCTCTCGTCGGTCTTCCTGCCGGTCGCGTTCTTAAGCGGCATCCAGGGGCGCCTGAACCGGCAGTTCGCCGTCACGATCGCGATCTCTGTCCTCATCTCCGCCTTCAACGCCCTGACCCTCTCGCCCGCGCTCTCGGCGCTCCTCCTGCGCCCGCGCAAAAAGGGCCGCGGTCCGCTCGCGCGGTTCTTCGCCTGGTTCAACCGCGTCTTCGATCGCGCGACGAACGGTTACGTCTCCGTCTCCAGCCTCCTCATACGGCGCGCGGGCGTCGCGCTCGTCGTCCTTCTCGGCTTCGCGGTGCTCTCGGGGACGCTCGGGAAGAAGCTCCCTTCGAGCTTCGTGCCCGACGAGGACCAGGGGTACTTCTACCTGAACGTCCAGCTCCCCGACGCCGCGTCGCTCCAGCGCACGGACGAGGTGTGCCGGAAGCTCGAGCGGATCCTGAGCGAGACCAAGGGGGTGAAGTACTCCAGCACCATCGCCGGCTTCAGCCTCCTCTCGTACACCTCGGCCACCTACAACGCTTTCTTCTTCGTCTCGCTCACGCCCTGGGACGAGCGCGAGAGCAAGGGGCTGGACGCGAAGACGATGATGGACCGCCTCAACAAGCGGTTCCGCTCGGAGATCCCCGAGGCTTCCGCGTTCTGCTTCAATCCTCCCGCCATCCCCGGCCTCGGCTTCTCGGGCGGCTTCTCGCTCTGGCTGCAGGACCGCAGCGGCGGCTCCGTGGAGTTCCTCAACGAGAACCTCCAGAAGTTCATCGAGGCGGCTCGCAAGCGTCCCGAGCTGCAGAACGTCAACAGCACCTTCCGCGCCGCGGTGCCGCAGGTTTACGTGGACGTGGATCGCGACAAGGCGCTGAAGCAGGGAGTCCCGGTGGCGGACGTCTACCAGAGCCTGCAGACGTTCCTGGGAGGCACCTACGTGAACCAGTTCAACCGTTTCGGCCGGCAGTGGCGCGTCTTCATGCAGGCCGACGCGAAGGAGCGCGTGAACCCAGAGGACATCGGCCGCTTCTTCGTGAGGAACAACGACGGGAAGATGGTGCCGCTCGCAGCCGTGACGACGATCCGCCGTACCGCTGGCCCGGAGTACACGCAGCGCTTCAACCTCTACCGCGCGGCGCAGGTCACCGGTAGCGCCGCGCCGGGGTATAGCTCGGGGCAGGCCATGGCGGCGCTCGAAGACGTGGCGGCGAAGGCGCTCCCGCGGGAGATCGGCTTCGACTGGTCCGACCTCTCCTACCAGGAGCGGAAGGCGTCCGGGACCACCGGCCCCATCTTCGCGCTCTCGCTCGTCTTCGTGTTCCTGATCCTCGCGGCGCTCTACGAGAGCTGGTCGCTGCCGCTCAGCGTCCTCCTCTCGGTCCCGGTCGCCGTGTTCGGAGGCTTCCTCGGGCTCCTCCTGCGGCGGTTCGACTTCGACGTCTACGGCCAAATCGGCCTCATCGTCCTGATCGGCCTCGCCGCCAAGAACGCGATCCTGATCGTCGAGTTCGCGAAGGCCGAGTACGAGAGGAGCGGCGACCTGGCCGCCGCCGCGCTCCACGGCGCCAGGCTCCGCCTCCGCCCGATTCTGATGACCTCGTTCGCCTTCATCCTCGGTTGCGTCCCGCTCTGGATCGCGGGCGGCGCCGTCTCGGCCGCCCGGAGGATCCTCGGCACCGTCGTCGTGGCAGGAATGCTCTCGGCCACCTGCCTCGCCGTCTTCCTGATCCCGGTCCTCTTCGTCGTCGTGGAAGGGCGGCTCGGTTCTCGGCGCGCTCCGGCGGATCATCCGCATGAACAACCCGGAGTCTCGGAAGAGGCGCACCGGTGAGGCGGCTTCTGGCTCTGGGATTGGCGGCCGGTACCCTCGCTGGCTGCGCGGTCGGGCCCAAGTACAGCCGCCCAGCAGTCCCGACGCCAGACCGTTTCTATGGGATGAGGGCTCCAGCGGAAGAGGTCTCGCTTTCGGACGGTCCCTGGTGGGATCTTTTCTCCGATCCCGTTCTCCGCTCGCTCGTGGAAGAGGCGCTCAAGAACAGCCACGACATCCAGATCGCCGCTTCGCGCGTTGAGGAGGCTCGCGCGCGGTACGGCGTCGCAGGATCGGCCTGGTACCCGGCGGTCTCCTACAGCGCGTCTGCCTCTCGTGCGAAAACGTCGATCTATGCGACCCCGAGTGACGTGACGGCCTCCTTGATTGCTGCGAGCACGACCGTCTCCTGGGAGCTCGACCTCTGGGGCCGGATCCGCCATCTGAACGAGGCGGCTCGGGCTCAAGTCCTCGCGAGCGAGGAAGCCCGCAGCGGAGTGGCGCTCACCCTGGTCTCCGATGTGGCATCCGCCTACTTCGACCTGCGCGAGCTCGACGAGGAGGTCCAGATCGCCCGTCACACCCGTGCCGCCTTCCAGGACACATACGACCTCTTCAGCCGCCGGCTCGAAGGGGGTGCGGGCTCGGCGCTGGAGACGTCCCGGGCCGAGGCGCTCCTGGCGAATGCCTCCGCGCAAATACCGTTCGTGGAGCGGCGAATCGTCGGGAAGGAGAACCAGATCGCGCTGTTGCTCGGACGGACGCCTGGCCCGATCGCCCGTGGCGCCGCTCTGAACGATCAGCCGCTCCCGCCGGCAGTGCCAGCCGGACTTCCAGCCACGCTACTTCTCCGGAGGCCAGACCTACGGCGAGCCGAGCAAGACCTCGTGACGGCCAATGCGAGGGTTGGCGTCGCGCATGCTTCGCTCTTCCCAACGCTGAGCCTGACGGGCCTTTTTGGAGGCCAGAGCACGCAGCTTTCCGATCTTCTCGCGGCCGGCCGGACCTGGTCGATCGGGGCTGGAATCCTCGGGCCGCTCTTCGAGGGAGGGAAACTCCGGGCGGAGGAGCGCGTTGCGCGAGCTCAATTCGAGGAGGCGCGTCTCGTGTACGAGCGGGCCGTGACGCAGGCGCTCGGAGAGGTGTCCACGAGCCTCGTCGCGATTCAGAAGCTCGCGGAGGAGGTGGCTCAGCGCGCCCGTGCGGTGTCTGCCACTCGCGAGGCTGTTCGACTGGCGACCCTGCGGTACGAATCGGGGTTTTCAGCCTATTTCGAAGTGCTTGACGCGCTCCAGCAGGTCCTCGTCGCCGAGACCGTGCTGGCGCAAACTCGCCGTGACCGCCTTGTGGCGCTCACCTCGTTCTACAAGGCGCTCGGAGGAGGCTGGCAGCCGCCAGCAAGCACATCCCCGGCGTCAATCCGGTGATTGTCACGTTTCAGGAGCAGCTGGTCGAGCGCCGAGGCCAGGCGGCGGATCCCTTCGCGGATCCGATCGACCGGCATGTTCGAGTAGTTGAGGCGGAACGTCTCCTCGTGGCCGCCGTTCGGGAAGAAGGCGCCGCCAGGCACGAACGCCACGTTGTGCCTGAGGCACTCGTCGAGAAGCGTCCGTGCGCTGACGCCCACGGGGAGCTCGACCCAGAGGAAGAGGCCACCGGTTGGGCGCGTGAAGCGGACGCCGTCCGGCATCTCCTTCTCCAGCGCTTCGAGCATCGCGTCGCGGCGCTCGCGGTAGACGGGGATGAGCCGGGCGATGTCCTGGTCGAGGTCGTTCTCGGCGAGGTAGCGGGCCACCTGCATCTGGGCGAGCGTGCTCGTCTGGAGGTCGGCCCCCTGCTTGAGGACCACGAGCTTCTCGTGGAGAGGGCTCCGCGCCGCCACCCACCCAACGCGCAGCCCCGGGCAGAACACCTTCGAGAACGTCCCGAGCGAGATCACACGGCCGGCGCGGTCGAAGGACGCGAGCGACGGCAGCGGCGTCCCCTCGAAACGGAGCTCGCCATACGGGTTGTCCTCGATGACGAAGACGTCGTACCGGTCGGCCACCTCCATGAGGCTCCGGCGGCGCTCGAGCGACCAGGTGCGGCCCGAGGGGTTCTGGAAGTTTGGGACGACGTAGACGATTTTCGCGTTCGGGTGGCGGCCGAGAAGCTGTTCGAGCGCCTCGGGGACCATCCCCTCGTCGTCGGTCGGCACCTCGACCCACCGCGGGCGAAAGACGTTCCACGCGGAGATCGCGCCCAGGTAGGTCGGGCTCTCGCAGAGGACGACGTCCCCCTCGTCGAGGAACAGTTTGCCGGTCAGGTCGAGGCCCTGCTGCGAGCCGGCAGTCACGAGAATGTCGTCCGCCGTGAAGCGCCCTCCACCGTGCGCGGCGAGCCGCGCGGCGATCCAGCTCCGGAGCGGCGGATGCCCCTCCGTGGTCGAGTATTGGAGAGCGCGCGTTCCCTCCTCCTCGAGGATCTTTTGCGTCACGTCCGCGAGGGCCTGCACGGGGAAGAGCTCGGGCGCGGGAAGGCCCCCGGCGAACGAGATCACCTCGGGCCTCTGAGTCACCTTGAGGATCTCGCGGATCTCGGAAGCCTTCAGGGCCTCCATCCGCCGTGCGAATCGTGTAGTCATGGCTTGTCTCCGATCACTCCTGCGCCAGCCGGCGCACGCAGAATACCGCGGGCTGCATCCGGCGCCCCTTTCCAGCGGTCGTGAAGCCAGAGCCAGCTATGGGGGCGCCTCCGGATCGCTTCTTCGATCCGGAGGGTGAAGATCGCCATGTCCTCCTCCGGGCGCCCCGTCACCGGGAGCGGTCCGGAGAAACGGGCCCCGTGCCGGCCGGTCCCCTCACGCCAGAACTCCACGAAGTAGACCGGCAGGCCGGTCTTCGCCGCCGCCGCCGCGATCGCGGGAGCCGTCAGGGCCGGCCTTCCGAAGAAGGGAACCGGGATCCCGCGGTTGAGCCGCTGGTCGATGACGAAGACGAGGACCTGCCCCTCGTCGAGCAGCTCGTAGACGCGCGGCATCGACCCGGTGCGGTTGGCGAGCAGGCCGAGGCCGTACGACGTCCTCACGCGTTCCATCAGTGCCGCGACCGGCTTCGAGCGTGGGATCTTCACGACCACGGTCGCCGTGACTCCCGTCCGCCGGGCCAGGAGGGGGGCGACGAGGTCCCACGAGCCGAAGTGCGCCCCGAAGACGAGGGTCCCCTTCCCCTCCCGTCCGCGCTCGAGGATC
>CALFNC010000556.1 GCA_937902605.1 uncultured Acidobacteriota bacterium
TGGGAAAGGAACTCGTCGCCTTTCGGTCCGGCCGGGAGCGGAACCGCTCCCGAGATCCGGTCCTTGGCCTGAACGGCCTCTCCGCGGAGGTCGACGAGCCAGAGATTCTCCGGAGCGGTGACGAGCTGCGCCGCGAGGGTCGACGGCCCGATCCGCTCGACCGGCATCTCCGCAGCGACAGGCGTCCGCTTCGGGAGGACGACGAGGACGAGGGCCACGGCGACCGTCGCTCCGAGGCCTGCGAAGACGGCGTTGCGCGTCTTCGGGTTGGACGGTGGCAGCGGGTCGCCGGTCTTCTTGCAGAAGATCGCCTCGACCTTCTCGGCCCCGAGGAACGCTCCGATTGCCATCGCCACGACCCCAGCCGCCACGACTGCCGGCGGCACGCCGAGGGCGCCGTAGAGCGTGGTCACTCCCATGGCGCCGCTCTTGTAGAACTTCTCGATCGAGTCGTAGGCCAGGCCGAAGACGAGGGTTCCACCCAGCATCCCGCCGATCGTCAGGAGGGCATCGACGTGGCCGGAGGCCATCGCCACGACGCCGGTCCCCGGACAGTACCCCGAGACTATGAAGCCGATCCCGAAGAGGAGCCCGCCGACGATCTGCGGCCCGAGGAAGGTCTCCGGGATCGTGAGCATCGATAGGTCGAGGAGCCCCGTCCCGCCGAGCAGCGCCATCCCCGCGGCACAGGTCGCCACGGCGGTGAACATCACCTTCAGGACCCGCATGTTCGTTAGGTAGAACTGAGCGGACAGGATCCGGGCGCTTCCGAATCCGGCGCGCTCGAGCGTGAAGCCGAAGGCGACGCCGACGAGCGTGCCGATGAGGTAGCCGGTGAAGCCTCCGAAGAAGTCGTGGGCGTAGAAGGGAAAGATCATCGCCTCACCTCCACTGCTTCTTCAGGAGGGGCGCGAAAAGGTAGGCCCCGGCGAAGAACATCATCATGAAGATCCAGGAGCCGAGCGAGAGCGCGCCGCCCCCCGTCAGCGCCTGCCCCGAGGCGCAGCCGCGGGCGAGCCGGGCCGCGATCCCCATCAGGACCCCGCCGAGCACCGCCAGGAGAAGGCGCTGGGTCCTCGCGATCCGGGGCCCCTTCTGGACGCCGAGCTTCAGCCGGCCCGCGGAGTAAGCGGCAAGGAATCCGCCGAGGAGGACGCCCAAGACCTCGAAGACGAGCCAGTCGTCGAGGATGTTCTTCCCAGGCCCGGCGTACTGCGCGAAGTACGTGTTCTTCTCGACGGCCGTCGGCGCGACCCACCAGGCCGCTCCTATCGCCAGCCGGTTCGTCGCGCCCGACGCCCCGAGCCCGAACCCCATGACGAGGAACGAGCCGAGAAGGACGAGGCCGAGGACGACGCCGGCGACGTACGGGTTCCAGAGCGGGCGGCTGATCGGTTCGACCGGTTCGATCTGTTCCATTTCTCTCTCCATCGCCTTCAGGGGATGAGCCGGAACGCCGATTCCTGTCCCGCCACGAGGAGGATCGCGCGGAGCGCCAGGCCGCCGACGAGGACGAGCGCCGGCGTGACCAGCGTGAAAGGCAGGTGGCGCCGCGCCTCCACCGCCTCCATCAGGAGCGGGACGACGAGGCCCAGGATGACGACGAGCGACCAGAAGGCGGGCGTGTACGGGCCGCCCAGGAAGTTCCCGGCCGCGAACCTCGCGCTCTCGGTCCCATAGGCGAACCCGATCAGCATGAGGAGGATCAGGACCAGCTCGGTCCCGATCGCGTTGACGTCCCACCTCACGAGCCGTTTCCTCTCCTCCTCGTGGAGGCCGGTCAGGAGGAGGAACGCGGCGCCGGTCGAGATCCCCGACATCAGGAAGAGGGGGCCGAGGAGCGCGCTGTTCCACTGGAGCCGCGCCGCCATTGTCCCCAGAAGCAGCCCGGGGTAGACGCCATGGCCGAGGCCGATGAAGAAGATCCCGATCAGGATCTCGCGCCGGCGCTCGAGCGCGTGCTTGACGAGCTTGTCGTAGATTCCCTCCAGCTTGGCGGGGACCCCCTTCCGGATCCAGGCCCTGCCGCCGTCGTCGAGCGAGCCGAGGCCGAAGACTAAGGCCGCCGGGTAGACGGCGACCAGGATCCAGGAGCCCCACGACATCGGTGAGGCGGTCTGGAACCGGCTGTAGAAACGCCAGACGTGGAGTGGGTACTCGAGGTCGAGGAAGAGGGCAACCATGCCGATCGAGAGAATCCCAAGTGCCCAGAAGGGGGCCGTCCGGAAGATCGGCGAGGTTGGCTTCCCGTGCCGCAGCTCGAGGAGCGCCGACAGGGAGAGGATCCCGGCCACCATCCCGCCGAGGAAGAGGTAGACCGTGATCTGCCACCCCCAAATGGCGAGACCCGGGTCGATGAGGTGGTTGGCGCGGGTCGTGACGGATTCGAGGAGCGTCGTGTTCATCGTTCGAGCCTCACGACAGGAAGAAGACGTTGGGGTCCGCGCCCGCTTCGGGGTGGTTGACCTTCGACTTGCGTGTCCCGAGCTTCTGGGCGACCGCCGAGGCCGGGTCGTTCCGGTCTCCGAAGACGAGCGTGCCGGTAGGGCAGATCCCCACGCACGCCGGCTCGAGCCCCTTCTGGACCCGGTGGAGGGAGAAGGTGCACTTGTCGACGTACCCCTAGATCGGAAGAGCAAACGTCTGAACTCC
>CALFNC010000557.1 GCA_937902605.1 uncultured Acidobacteriota bacterium
GGCTCGACGCCGACAACCACCACCTCGGCCGGCAGGTCGCCCAGGAGCGCGGCTGCGCGGAGGATCTCCAGGGCGCTCCCCTCGTGCGGGGACATTCCCTCGGGAGCGCGGACCCACCCGACCTCGTCCGGCGAGAAGACGCGCGCGGAGCCGGGCGCCCCCCCGCTCCGGACGGCGTCCAGGATGACCAGGGCCTTCCGCCCTTCCAGGTGGCCGATCAACGACAGGCCGAGGGTGCCGCCGTCCATCAGCTCGACCCTCCCGCCCCAGCGCGCGACCCGTTCCGACAGCTCACCGACGAGGCGCACCCCGACGCCGTCGTCCCCGAGCAGGATGTTCCCGACGCCTAGAACTAGCACCGGGGCCACGCTGGCCCGCTCGCCCCCGCCCGGGCTCCCCCTCAGCTCAGCCAGCTCTCGTGGTCCAGGTCCCCCTCCTTGTAGAACTTCTCGCCGGACACCATCGAGCCGACGAGGCCGTTCCTATACTGGAGCCCGTCATAGAAGACGATGTAGACGTGGAGGATCGCGAAGACGACGAATCCCCATGCGAAGAGGTGGTGGAACATCCTCGCCGACATCGAGCCGCCCAGGAGAGGGAGGATCCAGCCGAAGAGCCGGTCGACCCGCCCGCCCGGGTTCGATTCCGAATAGAGGGCGAGGCCGGTGAAGATCTGCGCCCACCCGAGCCCGATGACGAAGAGCGTGTAGGCGAGGCCGCCGAGGGCGTTGTGGCCCAGATGGATGTGTCCCCGCCCGAGCCTCAGGTAGTCGCTGGCCTGCCGGCCGAGGTCGCTCCACCACTGGCCCTTCCAGATCATCGGGAACCCCGACCGCGCGTAGTTGTTCCCCATGTAGAACCAGTAGATCCGCCAGAGGAAGCTGACGAGGAAGATGAACGCCGCGGAGAAGTGGACCATCCGGACCGTTCCCATGACGTTGTTGCCGAACGCCTCGCCGGCCGGCGCCATGACCGGGCTGGCGATGTAGAGGCCGCTTGAGAAGAGCGTTGCCACCGAAAGGGCGTTGACCCAATGGAAGATCCGGATGGGCCACTGCCAGACGTAACGGCGGCGGTAGTACCGGTGGCTGTACCGCTCCATGTCGGCCGGATCGTGTGCTCGGATCAGGCTGGCCATCGTCGCCTCCTATCCGATGACGATCTCGGAAAGCGTTTGCCCGTCGGGGCCCAGGACGTGCGACGCGCATGCCAGACACGGGTCGAATGAGTGGATGGTCCGGAGGATCTCGACGGGCCGCTGCGGGTCGGCCATCGGCGTCCCGATCAGGGCCGCCTCGTAGGCACCCGGCTGTCCCTTGGCGTCTCGAGGGGACGCGTTCCAGGTGGACGGGACGACGATCTGGTACGAGGCGATCTTCTCGTCCTGGATCTTCACCCAGTGGGCCAGGGCGCCGCGGGGCGCCTCGGTGAAGCCGACCCCCTTCGACTCCTTCGGCCAGCTCGATGGCTCCCATTTCTCGGTGTTCGCCGTGGCTGTGTCGCCGGCTTTCAAGTTCGCGACCAGGCGCTCGAACTCCTCCTTGAGCCAGCGGACCGCGAGGCGCGACTCGAGCCCGCGCGCGGCGGTCCGGCCGAGCGTGGAGAAGTGCGCCGTGGCGGGGACGTTCAGGCGGCCGAGCGCCTCGGTGACGACGTCTTTGTATTCCGTCTTCCCGCTGGCGAATCCGACGAGCATCCGCGCGAGCGGGCCGACCTCCATGGCATTCCCCTTCCAGCGGGGCGCCTTGAGCCACGTATAGGCCCCCTTCTCGTCGAGCTGCTGGTAGGGGGGCTTCGGGCCGGTGTAGTTCGCCTTCGTCACGCCGTCCCACGGGTGGAGCGACGCCTTGGGGTCCGGGTACTCGTACCACGAGTGCGAGATCTCCTCCTGGACCTGCTTGGCGTCGGCCAGGTCGACCGGCAGGACCTCGGCGAGGTTCTTGTTCAGGATCGCGCCCCGCGGGAAGCGGAACGACGCCACGTCGTCCACGTTCGTTTTCGACACGTCGCCGTAGACGAGGTAGTTCCCGAGCCCGCCTCCCCATTTCGTCCACTCCGGGTAGAAGGAGGCGATGGCGAGGAGGTCCGGGTAGTAGAGGTTCTCGACGATCCCCGTCGCCTCGTCGATCAGCGAGCGGATCATGTTGAGCCGCTCCATGTTGATCGCGTTGTCGCTCTGCATGTCGATCGCGCATGCCATGCCACCGACGAGGTAGTTCGGGTGGGGATTCTTCCCGCCGAAGATCGTGTGGATCTTGATGATCTCTTTCTGCCAGCGGAGCGCTTCGAGGTAGTGCGCCACTGCCATCAGGTTCGCCTCGGGCGGGAGCTTGTATGCCGGATGGCCCCAGTAGGCGTTCTGGAAGATCCCGAGCTGCCCCGACTCGACGAACTTCTTCAGCGTGCCGGCGATATCGGAGAAGTAGCCCGGCGTCGCCTTGGGCCAGTGGGGGGAGACCTTCTGGGCCAGCTCGGCGGTCGCCTTCGGGTCAGCCTTGAGCGCCGAGACGACGTCGACCCAGTCGAGAGCGTGCAGGTGGTAGAAGTGGATCACGTGGTCCTGCACGTACTGCGTGAGGAACATGATGTTCCGGATGATCTCGGCGTTCGCCGGGACTTGGATCTTCAGGGCGTTCTCGACGCAGCGGACCGACGCGAGCGCGTGGACGGTCGTGCAGACACCGCAGATCCGCTCGGCGAATGCCCACGCGTCCCGGGGGTCCCGCCCCTGGAGAATCAGCTCCAGCCCGCGCCACATCGTCCCGGAGGAGAGCGCGTCCTTGATGATCCCCTTCTCGTCGAGGATCGCTTCGATACGGAGATGACCCTCGATGCGGGTCACCGGATCAACGACAACTCTTTGCTGCTGTGCCATCGCCGTCTCTCCTTACTCCGAATCCCGCGACGCGCCCGGCCCCTCGGGCGGCTTCTTGTCCACTGCATTCCGGACGAGGTGCGAGCCGAAATGGGCCGCCACCCCGACGCCCGCCAACACGGCGGCTGTCTTGCCGATCCGGTCGGGGGTCGACTCGACCCCCGGGAGCGGGACGTTCGCCAGTCGCTGGTAGAAGGGGCCGTTGTCCCAGAAGTTCGCCTCGCTGCAGCCGATGCAGCCATGCCCCGATCCGATCGGGAACGAGACGCCGTTGTTCCACTTGATCGTGGGGCACGAGTTGTAGGTCATCGGGCCGCGGCACCCCATCTTGTAGAGGCACCACCCCTTCCGCGCCCCCTCGTCGTCCCACTTCTCGACGAACTGTCCCGCGTCGAAGAACGACCGGCGGTAACACTTGTCGTGGATCCGCTGGGCGTAGAACATCTTCGGGCGGCCCAGGCGGTCGAGATCGGGAAGCCGGTCGAAGGTGAGGACGTAGGTCAGGACGCCCGTCATCACCTCGGCGATCGGCGGGCAGCCAGGCACGTTGATGATCGGCTTGTTCTTGATGATCTCGTGCACAGGCTTGGCGCCGGTCGGGTTCGGGTGGGCCGCCTGGACGCAGCCGTTGGAGGCGCACGAGCCCCAGGCCACGACGGCCATGGCGCCCTCTGCGGTCTCCTTTAGGATGTTCAGGAAGGTGTCGCCGCCAACGGTGCAGTAGACCCCGCCATCCTTCGTGGGGGCGTTCCCCTCGACGGCCAGGATGTACTTTCCTGCGTACTCCTTCATGATCTTCTTCCGGATCGCCTCGCACTGGGCGCCGGCAGCCGCCTGGAGCGTGTCGTCGTAGTCGAGCGACACCAGGTTCAGGACGACGTCCTGCGCGATTGGGTGCGACGAGCGGATGAACGACTCGCTGCAGCAGGTGCACTCGAGGCCGTGGAGCCAGATCACCGGGATCCGGGGCTTGGTCTCCATCGCCTCGACCACCTTCGGCACCAGCGAGGCCGGGAGGCCCAGGGCCGCGGCCGTCATCGAGCAGAACCGGACGAACGTCCTGCGATCGACGCCATGCGCCTTCAGCAGCCCATACGTGGTGGGTCGGTCGAAATCCCCCATCGCGGCCTCCTTCAGGAACGTCCTTATTCCGAGTTGTTGCAGGATCATGACGAACGCGCCAGCCCGGATCTATCGTCTATTTGATCCATACCGACTGATACAAACGAATCATTTACTCGGGACGATCCCGCCAAGAAAAAGCGATCAGCTGCCGGCGGGGACCTTCGGCAGATGCGTCATCGCCTCCTCGACGGCGTGGTCCGGATACTCGTAGTCCTCCAGGAGCCCGTGGTGGTAGCTCTCGTAGGCGGTCATGTCGAAGTGACCATGCCCCGAGAGGTTGAATGCGATCACCTTCTTCTGGCCCGACTCCCGGCACTGGATCGCCTCGTCGATGGCCGCCCGGATCGCGTGCGCCGATTCGGGCGCCGGGATGATCCCCTCGGTCTTCGAGAAGAGGACCGCGGCCTCGAACGTCTCCAGCTGCCGCGCCGAGCGGGCCACGACGTCGCCATGGTTGACGAGGGCGCTCACGGAGGGCGCCATCCCGTGATAGCGGAGGCCGCCGGCGTGGATCCCAGGCGGGATGAACGTGTGGCCGAGCGTGTACATCTTGACGCTGGGGGCCGTGGCGGCCGTGTCGCCGAAGTCGAAGGTGTACTTCCCCTTGGTCAGCGTCGGGCAGGAGGCCGGCTCGACGGCCACGATCTTCGTCTTCTTCCCTTCCGTCAGGTTCTTGTGGACGAACGGGAAGGCGAAGCCGGCGAAATTGGAGCCGCCGCCGGCGCAGGCGATGACGACGTCCGGGTATTCCCCCGCCATCTCCATCTGCTCGAGCGCCTCGAGGCCGATCACCGTCTGGTGCATCATGACGTGCCCCAAGACCGACCCGAGGCTGTATTTCTTCGTCCCGCCGCTCGTCACTGCCACCTCGACGGCTTCCGAGATCGCGATGCCGAGCGAGCCCGGGGACTCCGGGTCCTCCTCGAGGACCCGCTTCCCAAAGTGGGTCCGGTCGGTCGGGCTCGGGAAGACGTGGGCGTCGAAGTTCTCCATGATGATCCGGCGGTACGGCTTCTGGTGGTAGGAGATCTTCACCATGAAGATCTCGAGCGACAGCCCGAAGAAGTTGCAGGCCATCGCCAGAGCCGAGCCCCACTGCCCCGCCCCCGTCTCGGTCGTCAGCGCCTTCGTCCCCGCCTCCTTGTTGTAGAAGGCCTGGGCTACGGCCGTGTTCGGCTTGTGGGACCCGACCGGGCTGACGGTCTCGTTCTTGTAGTAGATGTGCGCAGGCGTGCCAAGCGCCTTCTCGAGGCGGACCGCCCGGTGCATCGGCGTTGGCCGCCACATCCGGTAGATCTCGCGGACCGGCTCCGGGATCTCCACCCATCGGTCCTGGCAGACCTCCTGCATCACGATGTTCATCGGGAAGAGGACCCCGAGGAAGTCTGGGGTCACCGGCTGCATCGTCCCGGGGTGGAGCACCGGCGTCGGCGGCACCGGCATGTCGGCATTGATGTTGTACCAGGCCTTCGGGAGACGGGACTGGTCCAACTGGAAGCGGGTGCGATCGCTCATTGTTTCTCCCCTCGTCTCGGAATGCGCGAGACGATAGCGCGCCACGGGGACGTCGCGCCAGGGGGAAAAACCTAGTCCGGCCGGCCCCTCCAGGAGTCCCAGGCCATGTAGGCGACCAGGACGAGGTACGCGACGATCGCGAGCCGCTCGCCGCCCACCCCTTCGCCGTTGTGGAACGAGTACGAGAGAGGACCAAGGCTCACCTTGGTCCCGAAGAACTTCAGGAGCGCCGCCACCACGCCCATCCCCGCCCCGCCGGCGATGAACCCGGACGCGATCAGGGTCCCGCGCTGGCTCCGACCCGACTTGAGC
>CALFNC010000558.1 GCA_937902605.1 uncultured Acidobacteriota bacterium
GGCGGGTCTACGGCGGTTCGACCGTCGTGTACACAGGGACCTCGATGCAGCCGCCGGAGCGGGTGATCCGGGCATGGGGCGTTCCCGGGCTCGACCACGGGGATCTGGAAGCCCGGGCGCGCCGCTTCGCGGCTGAAAACAACGTCCACCAGCTTTCAGAGGACCTCCTCAACGAGAACAATCGTCTCTTCGTCGAGGGGTGCCGGAAGGCCGGCTTCCGGGCGGAGCAGTTTCCGATCAACGTGAAGGGTTGCCGCGGATCGAGCCTGTGCAACCTCGGCTGTCCGAACGGCGCCAAGCAGGGGACGCACCAGGTGCAGCTCCCGGCCGCCGAGAAGGCCGGCGTCGAGGTGATCACCCGCGCCCAGGCCCTTCGGGTGGAGGAGCGCGCCGTCGTCGTCCGCGTCTCGGCCCGGCCCGAAGGCGGGAAGGGCCTGCCGCCGGAATGGCCTCCGGGGGATTACCGGATCCGCGCCGGCGCCGTCGTCCTGGCCGGCGGCGCCGTCGGCACGCCGGCCCTTCTCCTCCGGTCGGCTCTGGCAGGCCTCCCCCGCCGGGTAGGCGAGGGGTTCACCTGCCACCCTGCTCACATCCTCGTCGGCGAGCATCCGCGCGAGATCACGAACGACGTCGGGCACCCGAAGAGCTTCTTCCTCGACCGGGCCGTGGAGGAGGGGTTCGTCCTCGAGACGTGCATGTACTTCCCTTTCACCACGGCCAAGAACCTTGCCGGCTTCGGCGTACCTCACTCGACGTTGATGCGGGCTTTCCGGCGGCTTCAGATGATCCTCGTCCTGGCCTGCGACAAGGCGGTCCCCGGAAACCGCGTGTCGGTCGACCGGAGCGGAAAGCCGGTCGTTCACTACCGATTCACCCCCGAGACGGTGGCCGCCCTCGTTCGAGCCACCCGTGCCTCTGCGAGGATCTTTTTCGGTGCGGGGGCGATCCGCGTCCACGCCCCATCCGCCGATCCGCCCCTCCTCGAAGCCGCCGACGCGGCGCGGGTCGACCAGCGGATCTCTGAGCGTCACTTCCGGCCCGGGAAGATCTCGGTCTCGGCGGCCCACCTGATGGGCGGCTGCGGAATGGGCCGGGGGCCGGAGGACTCGGTCACCGACTCCTTCGGCCGGGTCCACGGGCGGCCATGGCTCCGCGTGGCCGATTCGAGCCTCTTCCCGGACTCCCTCGAGATCAACCCGTATTTGACGATCATGGCCCTGGCGGACCGGGTCGCGGAAGGAATCCGAGCCGAAACGGGAACGCCCTTCCAGCCTGGTCCGTAGCCGACCTACCTGAACACCCCGATCAGGGCCCAGGTTGCCCAGGCCATCGCGGCGGACGCGGGAATCGTGACGATCCACGCGACGATGATGTTGCGGGCCACGCCCCAGCGTACGGCCGACAGCCCGTGCGTCGCGCCGACGCCCATGATGGCACCCGTGATGGTGTGGGTGGTGGAGACCGGGATCCCGGCCCACGTCGCCCCGAAGATCGTCAGGGCGCCGGCGAACTCGGCGCTCGAGCCGCCGACCGGTTTCAGGGGCGTGATCCGCATCGACATCGTCCGGACGATCCGCCAGCCGCCGGACAGCGTTCCGAGGCCGATCGCGGCGTGGCAGATCAGGATGATCCAGAAGGGGATGTGGTCGCCGCGGAGCTGCCCGACGGAAACCAGGAGGGCGAAGATGATCCCCATCGTCTTCTGCGCATCGTTCCCTCCATGCCCGAGCGAGAACGCGGCCGCCGATACGAGCTGGACCTTCCGGAAGACACGATCGACCTTGTCCGGTCTCCAGCCGCGGCAGAGCCACGAGACCCCCAGATAGATCCCGAATCCGAGCGCCATCCCGAGAATCGGCGACAAGAAGATGAAGACCGCCGTCTTGGCAAGGCCGGCGAAGACGAGGCTTCCGACACCGGCCTTTGCCATCGCCGCACCCGCCAGCCCCCCGATCAGGGCGTGGGACGAGGAGGACGGCAGCCCCCATACCCAGGTCAAGAGATTCCAGATCGTGGCACCGACGAGGGCGGCCAGGATCAGCTGCGGCTCGACGATCTTCGGGTCGACGATGCCCTTCCCGATGGTCCTCGCGACGTGGGTCCCGAACGCGAAGGCGGCCACGAAATTGAAGAAGGCCGCCCAGACGACCGCGATCTTCGGCGAGAGAACCCGCGTCCCGACGACGGTGGCAATGGAGTTCGCCGCGTCGTGGAAACCGTTGATGAAGTCGAACGCGAGGGCCAGGAGAATGATGAAGAAGATGAGGGTCACGGCGCGGCTGACGTTTGGCTAGGACGCCTTCATCACGATCGTCTCGATGACGTTCGCCACGTCTTCACAGCGATCGGTCGCCTCCTCGACGTACTCGTAGATCTCCTTCCACTTCATGATGTGGATCGGGTCGGTGGAGGTCTCGAAGAGCTTGCCGATCGCGATCCGGTTGACCGTGTCGGCCTCGTTCTCCAGGCGGTTGATCTCGACGCAGGCGTCGAGGATCTGCTTCGTGTTCTTCAGGTCGCCGAGAAGGGCGATCGCCCGCTGCACCGCCTCCGTCGACTGGACGATCAGGGAAGTGGCCGCCTTGAGCTCGGGAGTCGGGCCGGCGACCTTGTAGAGCATCAGCCGGGCAGCTGCGGCGTCGATGAAGTCGAGGACGTCGTCGAGGGACGCGACGAGGACGTGGATGTCCTCCCGGTCGATGGGGGTGATCCACGTCCGGTTCAGGAGGTCGTAGGTCTGGTGGGCGATCTGGTCCCCCTGGTGCTCGAGCTGCTTGATCCTCGCAACCTTCAACTCGATGTCCTGGAAGTCCGCCGCGAGGGCGTCGAGAGCCTTGGCGGCATCCACAATGACCTGCGCACCCTGGTTGAACTGGGGAAGAAAGTTCTCCTCTTTTGGAAAAAGTCGGAACAAGGTCCCCTCCGTCGGGTCGGCACGATATCAGACGGTCTTCATACGGTCCTCAGGCGGTCTTCACGTGGCCTTCCCGCCATCTTGCCCAGTGCAGCCCTATTTCTGCTATCCTCCGCGATCCGATCGGGCATGGTGAGAGTAGCTCAGTCGGTAGAGCATCGGACTGTGGCTCCGATGGTCGCGGGTTCGAGCCCCGTCTCTCACCCCATTAACCGATCGGAACGGCTCTTTGGAATCAGAGGCGCCCGTAGCTCAGCCCGGATAGAGCGTTAGACTCCGGATCTAAAGGTCCCGCGTTCGAATCGCGGCGGGCGCACCACTGAATCCGAGAGACTTAGCGCCCCTTTTTCGGGCGCTTTTCCATTCCCTTTTTCGGGTGGTGTGCCCTCGGTGTGCGTAGCGGGCGGGATCTCGAGAGGCCAATCGACTGCCCTGGGCCCGAGTGAAAAAAAAGAGCCGCCCATCGGGGCGGCTGTTAGGGAGGAGAGGCTGGAGTGTGCGCCTGCCTCTCTATAAGCAGTACGCGTGCCAATCCCACCGCGCCGAATCGGCTCTTCCGGCCGCCCTCTCATTCCTTCTTGCTTCGTGGTCGTTAAACCCTATGTTTCCAATACTATATCAAAACCTTCGTGATGGAGATGCTCGTCCGCTTGAACTCGAATCGGGATGCCGATCCGTTCCTCTACCTCCTCAATGAGACGTTTCTCGTCATTCGCAAGGTAGCGGTGGATCTCCGGGTGGACGCGCACGAGGAGGGCGTGCCCCTCCTCGACCTGGACCTTTCGAAGGATCTCCCGCCGAATCTCGAAGATGATCGTCGGGACGCTTTTGATCCGACCGACGCCGGAGCAGTAGGGGCAGGGCATCGTCAGGGCCCTCTCGAGACTCTGCCTCTGCCGCTTTCGGGTGATCTCGACCAGTCCGAACTCGGAGACGGGGAGCATCCGGTTCTTCGATCGGTCCTTCTTTAGCTCGGTCTCGAGCGCTTCGACCAGGATGTTCCGGTTTCCCTCCTCCTCCATGTCGATGAAATCGACCACCAACAGGCCGCCAAGGTCCCGGAGTCGGATTTGCCGGACGATCTCCTGAACCGCCTCGACGTTGGTCTTCATGACCGTCTCCTCGAGACGTTTGCTCCCGACGAACTTCCCGGTGTTGACGTCGATTGCCACCAGGGCCTCGGTCTGGTTGATGACGATGTACCCGCCCGATTTCAGCCACACCTTCGACTTCAGAGCGTTCTCGATCTCGCTGTCGACCCCGTATTCCTCGAACAGAGGGCGGGACTTCACGTAGAGCTTCACCTTGGAAGCCAGAGCCGGCTGGACCTGGTCGAGGAACTCGACGATCCGCTGGTAGTCCTCGTCGTCGTCGACCCAAAGCGTCGCGAAGTCCGAGCCGAAGATGTCCCGCGCCGCCCGAAGGGTCAGGTCGATGTCGCGGTGGAGGAGCGCTGGCGCGCCGGAGCGCTCGCCCTTCCGTCGGATCTGCTCCCAGAGCTTGATGAGGTATCGGCGGTCGGCATTCAAGTCCTCGGCGGACCGCCCTTCACCGGCCGTCCGGACGATGTAGCCGCCGGGCCCCTTGTGGAACCCCTCGAGGATCTCCTTGAGCCGGACCCTCTCGTCCTCGTTCTCGATGCGCCTGGAGATCCCGATGTGGTCGATCGTCGGCATGTAGACGAGGGTCCGCCCGGGAAGCGTGACGTGCGTAGTGATCCGGACCCCCTTGTTCGCGATCGTGTCCTTGATCACCTGGACCACCAGCTCCTGCCCTTCCCGCAGGAGCTCGTCGATCGACGGAAGGGGCCGGGCGGTCTCCGCCTCGCTCCCTCCTTCGGCCGGCGCCAGCGCCGGCGCGACGTCCACCACCTCCGGGCCGCCGCCGAACCGGTCGAAGTCCTCGACCTCCTCCCCGACGTCCGCCACGTATAGGAAGGCGTCCTTTTCGAGGCCGACGTCGACGAACGCGGACTGCATCCCCGGCAGCACCCTCGTCACCCTCCCCTTGTAGATGTTGCCGACGACCCCGCGCTGCCGGCGCCGCTCGATCTGGACCTCCGCGACGTGACCGTCCTCGAGGAGGGCGACGCGGGTCTCGCGGTCGCTGGTGGAGACGAGAAGTTCTTTCTGCATGGTCCTCTCAGACGTTCACGAACCGGCGGTAGGCGACGGACAGGCAGAGGCCTGCCATCCCCCAACACGCGATCAGCGAAGAGCCCCCGTACGAGACGAACGGGAGCGTGATGCCGGTCGTCGGCAGGACACCGACGTTCATGGCGACGTTGACCAGGGCTTCGACCGTGATGTTGATGCTCAGGATGAGCGTGAGCATGGCTCCCCCCCGGTCCCGCGCGTCCCGCGCGATCGCAAAGCCCCGAGCCAGGACCAGCCCGTAAAGCGCCAGGACCCCGGAGACTCCCAGGAAGCCCCACTCCTCGGCGAGGGCCGCGAAGATGAAGTCGGTGTGGCGGACCGGGAGAAACCCGAGGCGGCTCTGGGACCCCTTCATCCAGCCCTTGCCGGCGATCCCACCCGACCCGATCGCGATCCGAGCCTGGCGGACCTGGTAGCCGGCGCCCTGCGCGGCGAGGTTCGGGTCGAGGAACGTCCGAATCCGGTCCTTCTGGTACTCCTTCAGCAGGAACCACGACCCGCCGCCCAGCACCGCCCCCACGACGATCAGCAGAATCCACCACCGCGCCCGGAGCCCTCCGAAAAAGAGCGCCGTCAGCGCCATGGGGAAGTACGTGAGCGCCCCTCCGAGATCCGGCTGGAGGAGGATCAGGACGACGGGCGCCCCGACCGCTCCCGCGATCGCCGCGATCGTCTTGCCGGACGCGTACGTCCGGTCGTCGTTCTCCAGGACCCAGGCGAGAAGGAGCGCCGCCGAGAGCTTCACGAACTCCGAGGGCTGGATTTGGAAGCCCCCCCAAAGCCTGATCCAGGACTTCGCTCCGGCGATCCGGGAGCCGAAGAGCGCCAGGTAGACGAGGACCATCAGTGAGGCGCCGTACAGCCACGGCGAGTATTGAAGGAGGATCCGGTAGTCGATCGACACGAGGACCGCCGCCGCGGCCAGCCCGAGGCCCGCGAAGAGGAGCTGGCGACTCGACAGGTCGGCGCGGAAGGTGCCTGACGTGGTCGAGTAGACCATGGCAACTCCGACGGCCGTCAGGACGACGAGGGCCAGAAGGAATATAAGGTCGATCCGGCGCGGGAGGACGACCGCAAGCCTCGACACCGGTCAGCCTCCGTTCCCCGCGCCCACCGGCGGCGTTTCCGGGCCCGCACCGGCCCGCGCGATTCCGGGTGCCTCGGGCACGGCGGGGCGGTTCTTCTGGAGCCACGCCGCGCAGAGCCTCGCCGCGAGAGGGGCGGCCGCGCTCGAACCGTGCTCGCCGTGCTCCACGAACACGACCACCACGATCTTCGGGTTGTTCCGGGGGGCGAACCCGGCGAACCAGCCGTGGTCCTTCAGCTCGTTGGGGAGAAGGTGCGCTTTCTTGGTGTCTTTCTGCCCGATCACCTGAACCGAGCCGGTCTTCCCGCAGATGTCGAGGCCGGCCACCCGAGAAGCGTAGGCCGTGCCACCCGGCACGTTGACGACCCGCCAGAGCCCCTCGACGATCGTCTCGCGGACCCCCGGCGCGAAAGGTACCGATTCCCGGACGGGCGGACGATAGATGAAGCGCTCCCCCGACCGAAAGTTCTCGCCGATGTGGAACAGGTGGGGCGTTGGGAGCGCCCCGTCCGTGTTCGCGAGCGCCGCGAAGGCCCGGGCCATCTGGAGCGGCGAGACGAGAACGGGCCCCTGCCCGATCGCGGCCGAGATCGTCTCGCCCGGGTACCACGGGTGCTTCCGCACCGAGAGGCTCCACTCGTTCGATGGCACGATTCCCGCCTTTTCGTGGGAGAGATCGATTCCGGTGAGACGCCCGAAACCAAACGCATGTCCGGCCTCGGCGAGCTCGTCGATGCCGAGGCGCTTCCCCATCGTGTAGAAGTAGACGTCGCACGAGACCTGAAGCGCGGTCGGGAGGTCGACGCTTCCGTGGACCCCGTGGCAGCGGAAGCTCCGGCCGTAGAACGTGGCGGCGCCCGAGCAGAAGACTCGCTCGCCCGGCTGGATTCCCCGCTTGAGGATCGCGTACGCGACGAAGGGCTTCCAGGCCGACCCCGGCGAGTAGAGGTTCTGTAACACTCGGTCGTTCAACGGGTGGTTGGGGTTCTCCAGGATCTCCGACCATTCCTTCCGCGAGACCCTTCTCGTGAAGAGGTTCGGGTCGACCGAGGGGGCCGAGACGAACGCGAGGATCTCGCCCGTCCTCGGGTCGAGCGCGATCGCCGCACCGACGCGGTTGGCGAAGTAGGCCTCGGCGATCTGCTGGAGCTCGAGGTCGATCGTCAGGGTGAGGGTGTTGCCGGGGACCGGTTCGACGCGCTCCAGCTCGGCCGTCTCGCGCCCATACGAGTCGATGATGAACGTCCTCGCCCCCGACGATCCCGCGAGGAGATCCTGGTAGGCAGCCTCCACGCCCTTCTGTCCCACCGCCTCGCCGGGCCGGACCCGGCCCGACAGCTTCACGAGCTGGCTCGACGTGACCTCGCCGAGCTGGCCGAGGGCATGGGCGGCGACCGTCCCGTTCTTGTAGATCCTCCGCTTGGAGATCTGGACGACGAATTCCGGGTGCTCCAGCGCCCGCGCCTGGATCGCCCCCACCTCGGCGAGCGTGAGGTTCTCCTCGAGCACGACCGGGACGAAGTCGTAGTTCGTTCGGTCCCGCTCGACCTTCTTGAGGAAGTCGTCCCGCGAATGCCCCAGGAGCCCCGCGATGAACTGGAGCGACCCGTCCAGGTCCAGGGTCTCCCGGCGGTAGAGGAGGAGGGCGAAGGAGGGCTCGTTCTCGGCCATCGCGGTCCCGTTCCGGTCGAGGATCAGGCCCCGGGGGGCCGTCACGGGGACCGAGCGCTCCCGATTGTTCTCCGCCTGCCTCGCGAACTCGTCGCCCCGCAAGACCTGCTCGATCCAGTAGACGCCGAAGAGGGCCGTAAACACGACCCAGGCGCCGATCGCGAGCCGCCCGAGCCGCACCAGGACCGGCCGCCGGTCCTCGCGAGCGCTCTCGGTCACGCGATCCTCCTCCGCCGGCGCGCGGCGAAGCGGTCCCTCCAGGGAATGCGGAGCAAGACGGCGATCGCCGCGCCGGCCGCAGCCGTCAGCAGCGCCCGCGCCACCACCTCTTTGCTGCCCCAGAGGAGCGGCTCGCCACGGAAAACCGACAGCAGCAGGGCGAGGGTCAGACTCTCGACGAGCACCGCGCCGGCCAGAAGCCCCCCCACCCACGAGGGTCTCTCCACCACGAACCGGGCCTCGGCGGTCGCCAGGAGGTAGCCGAGGAGGATCTTGGTGAAGGCGTGGAGGCCGAGGAGGCGCGGCGGCGTCCGGAGGAGGTCCTCGAGGAGGCCCGCCACCAGGCCCGTCAGCATCGCGCGGTAGACCGTCCCTCCGCGGGCGTTGTCCGCCACGAAGAGGAGGAAGAGGTCGGGCGAAAAAGGAATCGACGCCGCGCCGAGGCCGAACGTCCCGAGGACCGCGCTCGCGAGGCCGGCCACGATTCGGAGCGGCCTCACGGCGCGTGCCTCGCGGGGCTCCCCCGCCCGGACGAGCGCGGGGAGGGAAGGAGCGCCATCGGGTCCGCCCCGGCCTCCCGGGGGGCGATCGGAGGGAAGACGAAGACCGTCGTCTCGCGCTCCGGATTCGCGGTGAGCCGGACCGGCAGCTCGAGGAAGAGCGACGCGCCACCTCTCCTCACGGTCTCGATCGTCCCGACGGGAAGGTCCTTCGGATAGATGCCGTCAGTTCCCGACGTGACGACGAGATCGCCCGCCACGACGTCGGCGATCACCGGAACGTATTCGACCGAGATCCCCGCAGTACCGTTCCCTCGGGCCACCGCCACCCGCCCGGACCTCGGGAGGAGGACGCCGACCGCGGCGAGACGGTCGGAGAGCAGCTGGACGCGCGCCGTCTGCTCGCCGGTGCCCACCACCCGGCCGAGCAGGCCGTGGACTCCCACGACGACTCCGCCGGTCTCCAGCCCCTCCGCGCGGCCGCGATCGAGGAGCGCGGAGTGGAACGGGCCTGCCGTGACGAGAGAGACCATCCGCGCGACGTGGCTTAGGGGCGGCGCCGAGGGGTGAGCCGAATAGAGCCCGAGGAGGCGCTGACGCTCCCGCTCCGCATCGCGGAGGACCGAAAGCTCCCGTTCCAGCTCGAGGACCCGGCGCTCGAGCGCCTCGTTGCGCGCCAGCAGCCGCTCTCGTCCGGATGCCCTTTCCTTGAGGGCGCGCACGGCCTCCCGGAGGCCGGCCACGCCCCGGACGCCCACGCCCATTACATCCAGGAACCATCCTTCGGCGACCGTCTGTCCACCGGGGCGGCGAACCTGTAGCGAAAGCGCGATGACGCACCCCGACAGAAGCAGCGCGAGGATCGCCACGGGCTTGCGTCCGGCGAGGAGTACGAGCGGCATTGGCGCTTGGGGTCTTCCTCCTCAGTCGATGCTTATCTTCCGGAGGAGGTCCACGTCAGCCAGCATCGCCCCCGTTCCCAGGGCGACCGAGGAAAGAGGCTCCTCGGCAATCGTGATCGGGAGCCCGGTCTCCTCCCGGAGGCGCCTGTCCAGATTCCGAAGGAGGGAGCCGCCCCCCGTCAGGACGATCCCCTTGTCCATGATGTCGGCCGACAGCTCGGGAGGGGTCCTCTCCAATGCCATCCGGACGGCGTCCACGATGATCCCGACGGTCTCGGCGAGCGCCTCGCGGACCTCCGCGTCGGTCAGGGTCAGGGTCTTGGGGATTCCCTCCACCAGGTCGCGTCCCTTCACTTCCATCGCCAGCGGCTCGTCCAGGGGGTAGGCGGACCCGATCTCGATCTTGATCTGCTCGGCGGTCCGCTCTCCGATCAGCAGGTTGTACTTCCGCTTGATGTACTGGATGATCGCCTCGTCCATCTCGTTCGAGGCGACGCGGACCGACTTCGAGTAGACGATCCCTGCCAGCGAGATGACCGCGACGTCGGTCGTCCCGCCTCCGATGTCGACAATCATGTTCCCCGTCGGCTCCGTGATCGGGAGACCGGACCCGATCGCCGCCGCCATCGCCTGCTCGATGATGAACACCTCGCTCGCGCCCGCCTGGAGGGCCGAGTCCTTCACCGCGCGCTTCTCGACCTGGGTGATGTCGGACGGGACGGAGATGACGATCTTGGGGCGGACCAGCGTGCCGCGGCCGTGGGCCTTCTTGATGAAGTAGCCGAGCATCCGCTCGGTGATCTCGAAGTCGGCGATGACGCCATCCTTCATCGGCCGGATCGAGACGATGTTCCCCGGGGTGCGGCCCAGCATCTCCTTGGCCTTGCTCCCGACCGCCTCGACCTTGTTGGTGATCTTGTTGACCGCGACGATCGAGGGCTCGCGGACGACGATCCCGCGGCCTTCGGCGAAGACGAGCGTGTTCGCGGTTCCGAGGTCGATCGCCAGATCCGACGAGAACAGGGAGAAGAGGGAACGGAATGCCAAGGTGCTGGTCCTTTCGGCCGTGCTCTGAGCGAGCTTCGGGTTCAGAAGATCTGGATGATGACGTTCTCGCGGCGGACCGTCTGGTTGCCGGCTCCGTCCGTGGCTCGCACCTCGACGGTGTTGAGCCCTTCCTTATTGAAGGAGATGACCTTCCGGAACGTCCCCGTGGCGTCGATCTCGGCCGGCTCGCCGTTCACGGTCACGCTCGCCCCGGAGTCGATCTTCCCGGTCACGATCACGATGGTCCCATTCACCTGCGACCGCTGCAGGGTAAGGGTCGGGGAGGCTGCCTCGGGACCCGGGGCGGAGCTTGCGGCCCCGCTTGCGAGGACCTTGAACTTGCGCGGGGCGGACCACTCCGACGCGAGGTTCCCTTTTCCCAGCGCCGCGACGCGCCAGAAGAAGGTCCCCTCCTCGTTGACCGTGACCGTGGCCTCGTTCCTGACACGGTCGGAGAGGTCGACGATCACCGAGTCGGGGATGAACAGCCGGCTGTGGGCGATCTGCAGCCGGTAGCGGATCGCATCCTTGACGACTGACCAGCGAATCTCGACGGGGGCCTTCTTCTTCGGGTCGAACGAGGCGTTCTCGTCGGGCCTCAGCAGTGTGGGCGTCTCCGGGAGGCGGACCTTCGGGCTGATCGTCCCGCTTCCCACCTGGGCGACGGCCCGTTCGCGCTCATGGAGCGTGACCTTCGACTCGCCGGTCGAGAGCGTCGCCTGTCCACGGTAGGTGGAGAGCCCGGTGGACTTCGCCTGGTCGACGTCCACGCCGACGCTCGAGCGCTGCGCGATGTCCGCAGTTGCGGCGTCCGTCTTCACGATGGACCGCGACCCCTCGCCTGTGTTGACGTCAATGGTCCCCACGATGAACTTGATCTCGGACCGGCGCTTGTCCTCTTCCGGTCCGGCCGCCACGACGGACGACCGGTGGACCTCGAAGAGCGTCTCCGGCCGAATCCGGTACATCGTTCCATCCGCGGCGACCACGTCCGCACCCCCGCTGGCGCCCGTCTTAATGAAATCCCCTTCGAACAGCTGCATGCCGGCCCGGGCCGCCTCCCAGGTGGCACGGGAAGCGCGTTGGATCTCCACCTTGCCCCCGCACTCGAGGATCGCGGCCTCACCCCTGGCCGTGGCCACGCCGCTGATCAGGCGCTTGGCGGCCGACTGGACCTCGAGGGCCTCGTTCACGGCTTCCTGGTAGCTCCCGGTCTTCAAATGGGTGCGCGCCTGATCGAGCCGGGTGGTGGCTATTTCGAGCTCGTCCTTGACCCTTGGGGCGTGAGGGAGCGCCTGCGCCTTCTCCATCAGCCCTTCTGCCGTCGTCACCTCCCGCGCCGCCCGGCGGGGAAGGCTATCTGGCTTCGGGTAAAGGAAATAGAACGCCGCCGCCCCGATGCCGATCACGAGCAAGCCGCCCAGAACCCACTTCAGCAGGTTCTCTTTCGAGATGTAATACCAGTCGAGCTCGAGTTCGTAGCGGTTGCCCGATTTCTTCATCATGTCGCCCGGTCCGTGTGGCTTCCGGAGCGGAAAATTCATTCTATAGCACCCGACGGCCGAGCCGCTTTACCAGCAGATCCGGGTACGTTATCGTTCGGGTTTTGGTCCCGGTCTCCGGGGCTCCGATTGAGATTTCGCTTCCCTGGTATTGGAGAAACCATGCTCAAAGCGTTCCGGGAAAATTTCAAGCACCTCAAGTGGGTTCTCTGGCTGGTCATCGGCGTCTTCCTCATTTTCGTCTTCGTCGACTGGGGGATGGGAACGACGCGGGGCAGCGCAGAGCAGGACGTCGCCGCGCGTGTCGGGAGCTTCCGGATTACGACCGCCGAGTTCCAGCGAGAGTACCGGGACACCGAGGACCGCTACAAGCAGCTCTACGGGAAAAACTTCACGCCCGAGCTGGCGAAGGCGATGCATCTCCCGGAGCAGGTCGTCACCTCCCTCGTCGACCGCCATTTCTTCAAGGAGGAGGCGGCCCGGCTGGGGATCTCGGTCACCGACGACGAGGTGATGGCCCGGGTCCTGAAGATGAAGGACAACCAGGGCCGTCCGATCTTCGTCCGGGACGGCGTTTTCGTGGGGGAGGCGAACTACCGGCGGATGCTCGCGGGAGCGAACATGACGCCGGCGGACTTCGAGGACCAGACGCGAAACCAGGCCCTCCTCGAGAAGCTCAACCGCTTCTTCACCGAGTCCACGTTCGTCACCGACGACGAGGCCGAGGCCGACTTCACCTCCCGGACGGTCAAGGCAAAGGTCTCGTACGTCCTCCTCCCGTCGTCCCGCTCGGCGGCTCCGGCCGTCACCGACGCGGAGGCCGAGGCCCACTTCAAGGCCAACCAGGCCACCTATGTCCAGCCGGAGAAGCGGAAGGCGGCTTATCTCCTCGTCGACTCGGCGAAGATCCGCTCCGCGATCAGCGTCACGGACGCGGACGTCGCCGCCGAGTACAACGCGAATCTCGATCAATTCAAGAAGAAGGAGGAGGTTCGCGCGCGCCACATTCTCTACAAGAGCGAAGGCTCGGCGGCCCAGGACGCCGCCGCGAAGGCGAAGGCCGAGTCGGCGCTGAAGCGTCTAAAAGGCGGAGCCGACTTCGAAGCGGTCGCGAAGGCCGAGTCCGAGGACCCAGGCTCGAAGGCCTCCGGGGGAGACCTCGGAAGCTTCGACCGGGGAAGGATGGTCAAGGAGTTCGAGGATGCCGCCTTCGGCGCCGAGCCCGGCGCCCTCGTCGGCCCCGTGAAGACCCCCTTCGGCTACCACGTCATCCAGGTGCTCTCCAAGACCGGAGAGCGCGCGCAGCCGATCTTCGAGGTCTCGTCGATGATCCGGCAGCGCCTGATCGACCAGCGGACGACCGACGAAGCGCGTCGCGTCGCGCGCGACCTCTCCGACAGGATCAAGAAGAAGGGCGACAAGGTCTCCGCGGACGATCTTCGCAAGCTCGCCGGGGCCACGGTCACCTTCGGCGAGACGGAGTTCATTTCCCGGAACGACGCGACTCCCAGATCGGAAGAGCGTCGTGTAGGGAAAGAGTGTAGATCTCGGTGG
>CALFNC010000559.1 GCA_937902605.1 uncultured Acidobacteriota bacterium
CCGAGATCTACACTCTTTCCCTACACGACGCTCTTCCGATCTGAGGAGGCGGTCGGTGCGGACCGCGTCCTTCAGCCGGATCACCCAGCGGCTCGCCTCCGAGGACGCGTTCCCGCGCTCCTCCTCGGAACGGTAGAGCGCGACGCGGTTGCGGCCCGTCTCCTTGGCGGAATAGAGCGCGGAGTCGGCCAGGGAGAGGACAGCCTGTGGCGTGAGTGTGCCGTCGATCGGGCACAGGCCTCCGCTGATCGACGTCTCGAACTCTCGCTCGCCGAGGCGGAACCGGAACTCCACGACGGCTACACGAAGCCGCTCCGCAAGCGCCTGAGCCTCCTCGAGAGGGGTCTCTTCCAGGACCACTCCGAACTCGTCGCCTCCCAGATGCGCCAGCATGTCGGTCGGCCTCAGGATCTCCTGGAGGAGCTTGGAGAGGACGATCAGAAAGTGATCGCCCGCCGCGTGGCCGACGGAGTCGTTCACCAGCTTGAAATTGTCGAGGTCGAGGATGAGGAAGGACCCCGGTCGTCCCCGCTGTGCCCATCTCACTGCCGCCTCGAGACGCTCCATTAGCATCTTCCGGTTCGGGAGACCGGTCAGCGGGTCGCGGATCTCCAGGTTCCGGATCTCCTCCTCCTGCCGGCGCCGGACGCTGACGTCCTGCTGGATCCCGACGAAGTGCGTGATGGCGCCGGCCGGACCCTTCACCGGCGCGATCGTCAGCTCCTCGATGTACAGAGAGCCATCCTTCCGCCGGTTGTATAGCTCCCCCCGCCAGGACTTCCCCTCGCTGATCGTGGCCCACATCTCCCGGTAGAACGCGTCCCGGTGGGTGCCCGACTTGAACAGGCGGGGGTTCTGCCCGATCAGCTCCTCGCGCGAGTAGCCGGTTATCGCCATGAGAGCGGGGTTGACCCACTCGATATGGCCGGTGGAGTCGGTGATGATGATCCCGTCCGCCGCCGACTCCAGCGCCAGCCCCTGCAAGCGGAGCTGCAGCTCCGCGCGCGCCTGCGCCTCGCGGCGCCCCTTCAGCTCCATGGCGCCCGACACCGCGAAGCTCAACCGCCTGAGGCTATCCTTCAGGAGGTAGTCCCACGCGCCCGCCTTCATGCACGAGACCGCGGTTTCCTCGTTGATCGAGCCGGTGACAACGAGGAACGGGATGTATGGCGCGCGTTCCCGGGCGATGACGAGCGCCTCCATCCCGTTGAACTGGGGGAGCGAGTAGTCCGAGAGGATCAGGTCGGGTTGGAAACGGACCAGCTCCTCGATGAAAGCCGGCGCCGTCTCCACCCTGGTCCACGTCACCGCGAACCCCGCCGCAGTCAGCGCCTCGACCTCCAGCTCCGCGTCCTCGGGGACATCCTCGACGATCAGGATCCGGATCGGCCGTCCCCCGGCCCCGTCGCCGGTCGGCGGCGCCGGAGGAATGCCCGTCAGCATGGGGGCTGGTTGAGCGAAAGCCAGTATGACCCGATCTGGCCGACCACCCGGCTGAAAGCCTCGAACTCCACCGGCTTCACGACATAGCTGTTGACCCCTAAGGCGTAGCTCCGGACGATGTCTGTCTCCTCGCGAGATGACGTGAGGACCACGACCGGGATCGACCGGGTTCGTTCGTTCGACTTCAGCCGGCGGAGCACTTCGAGGCCATCGACCTTCGGAAGCTTGAGGTCGAGGATGACGAGCCGGGGTAGACGATCGACGTCTCGACCCGCGTATTTCCCCGTGCCGAAGACGAAGTCGAGCGCCTCCGTGCCGTCCGAGGCCACACAGATCGCCTTCGAGACGTGGTGCACCCGCAGCGCGTCCAATGTCAGCTCGGCGTCGTTCGGGTTGTCCTCCACGAGGAGAATGTCGGCCGTCTCCATCTCTTTCATCGAATCCATCCTCATTCCCGCTGAGCCCGGACGCTCTCGAGAGGAATTATCCACCCGACCATCGGGTTGGCGGCCGCCGTCGTGGCGAGCGTGGCGACCAGGACGAGAGCGGCGGCGATCGGAAGACGGTTGGTCACCCGGAGAGGATATCTCCCGAACCTATAATTGCCGGCGTGAACACTTCTTCCTCCACCGCCTACGACGTCGTCGTCATCGGCTCCGGACCTGGCGGCTACGTCGCCGCCATCCGTTGCGGCCAGCTTGGACTGAAGACCGCTCTCGTCGAGAAAGACGCGAAGACCCCGGGAATAGGCCTCGGGGGAACTTGCCTCCACCGCGGATGCATCCCGACGAAGGCGATGCTCAAGTCCGCCACCGTGTTCGCCGAGGCGAAGGACGCCGCTGACTTCGGGGTGAAGACCTCCGGCGTCGAGCTCGACTTCCCCGCCGTTGCGAAGTTCCGCGACAAGGTCGTCCTGAAGGGCGCGAAGGGGATCGAGTTCCTGATGAAGAAGAACAGGGTCGACGTCCACGCCGGCTTCGCCCGTCTCGCCGGCCCGGGCCGCGTGGCGGTCTCCGGCGACGGGGGTGAGACCGTCCTGGAGACGAAGCACGTGATCCTCGCGACCGGCTCGGCTCCCCGCGACCTGCCGTTCCTGAAGGCCGACGGGGAGCGAGTGCTCAACTCCGACCACGTCCTGGCCTCGACGTCGGTGCCGAAGTCGATCCTCGTGATCGGCTCGGGCGCCGTCGGGTCGGAGTTCGCGTCGTGCTACTCGCGCTATGGGTCGAAGGCGATCCTGGTGGAGGTCCTCCCCCGGCTGCTGCCGGTCGAGGACGAGGAGATTTCGAAGGAGATCGAGCGGTCGTTCCGGAAGAAGGGGATCGAGTGCCACGTGAAGACGGCCGTCGAGGCGGTCCTCCCGAACCCGAACGGCACGGTCACCGTGTCCGCGAAGGGGGCCGACGGGGCCGAGAAGAGCTGGACCGTGGAGAAGGTGATCTTGGCCGTGGGGCGGCGCCCCGTGACGGAAGACCTGGGTCTCGAGGCGGCGGGCGTCGCCACGTCGAAGGGGTATGTCACGGTGGACGCCTTCCAGCGGACGAACGTCCCAGGTATCTGGGCCATCGGCGACTGCACCCCCACGATCTGGCTCGCGCACGTCGCCTCCGCCGAGGCGATCGTTGCGGCCGAGACAATCGCGGGGGTCCCGACCGTTCCGGTGAACCGCGATCAGGTCCCGGGCTGCACCTACTGCGAGCCGGAGGTCGCCTCGATCGGCCTCACCGAGGCGAAAGCGAAGGAACGGGGATTCGACGTGAAGGTCGGGAAGTTCAACTTCTCCGTCCTGGCCAAGAGCGCGATGGAGCATTCGAACGAGGGGTTTGTGAAGATCGTCTCCGACCGAAAGTACGACGAGATCCTGGGCGTCCACCTCATCGGCCCCCACGCCACCGAGCTGATCGGCCAGGCCGCGGCGTTCCTCCGGTGCGAGGCGACGACCGAGGAGATGATCCGGACGATCTACGCCCACCCGACGCTGTCCGAGGCGATGCACGAAGCGGCCGAAGCGGTGAACGGGAACTGCATTCACGCGTGAATGCAGTTCTCGCCGGAGCAGCCACTATTTATCAGGGGCATCCGCCTGGTGCCCCTGCGGTGCTTCACACCTACCCCTCCGCGCCGGGTTGATGAGGCCGACCGGTTACGAGGCCGCGTCCTCGGACTCAGCGGCCGCGGCGTACATCTCGTCGATCTCCTTCCGGTACTTCTGGGCGATCACGCGGCGCTTCACCTTCAGCGTCGGCGTCAGCTCCCCGCCGTCGATCGAGAAGTCGTTCGCGAGGAGCGAAAACGCCTTGATCCGGTACTCCGAGGGCTCCGAGCCGTTGGCGAAGTCGATCGTCCCCTGGAGGAGGGCCCGAACCTGCGGCAGCTTGATCAGCTCGGCCGGGGACGTCGCTGTCACGCCGTGCGTAGCGGCCCAGGTCTTCAGGTTGTCGAAGTTCGGGACGATGAGGGCCGAAAGGAACTTCCGCCGGTCGCCGATCAAAACGGCCGACGCGATGTACCGGGTCATCTTCAGCGCCCCCTCGATCGGGGCCGGCGCGATGTTCTTGCCGTAGGCGTTGACGATGATCTCCTTCTTCCGGTCGGTCAGGGTGAGGTACCCCTCGTCGTCGATACGGCCGATGTCCCCGGTCTTGAACCACCCGTCGGCGTCGAACGATTTCGCCGTCTCCTCCGGCTTCCGCCAGTACCCCTCCATCACGTTGGGCCCCTTGACCAGGACCTCCCCGTCCGCGGCGATCACGATCTTCACCCCGTCGATCGGCCGGCCGACGCTCCCCAGCTTCCACGCGCCAGGCCGGTTGCAGGTGAGGACGGGGCTCGTCTCGGTGAGGCCGTATCCCTCGTAGACCTCGACCCCGGCGCCCCAGAAGAACTCCGCGGTCTCCCGGCCCAGCGGAGCCCCGCCAGAGATCGCGAACCGAAACCGGCCCCCGAGCCGCGCCTTCACCTTCGAGAAGACGAGCTTGTCGGCCAGCTTGTATTGCAGCTTCAGGAAAAACGGGACCGGCTCGTGCCGCTGCAGGAGACGCGCCCTTTCGGCCCCGACGCCCGTCCCCCACGCGAAGATCTTCTGGCGGATCGGCGGCGCCTGCTCGACGGCCGCCTGGACCCGCGCGAGCATCTTCTCGTAGACGCGGGGGACGGCGGCGAAGAAGTGGGGCCGGACCTCCAGGAAGTTCTCGGAGAGCTTCTCGATCGACTCGGCGTAGGTGATCGTCGCCCGCTGCGAGAAGTAGGTGTAGTCGGCCATCCTCTCGAAGACGTGGGCGAGCGGCAGGAACGACAGCGCCACCTCGGTCGGCCCGGATGGGTAGTACTGCGACGTCGCGACGACGTTCGAGACGAAGTTCTGGTGGCTCAGCACCGCGCCCTTCGGCTCGCCCGTCGTCCCAGAGGTGTAGATCATCGTCGCCTGGTCGGTCGGAACGATCGCCTTCACCCGTTCGTCGAACGCGGTCGGGTCGACGGAGAGGACCTGCTCCCCGCGCCGCACGACCTCGTCGAACAGGATGACGCCCGGCGCTCCGTCCGGGTCCTCGATGGAGATGACGTGCTTGAGTGACGGGCAGCTCGGCGCGACCTCCAGCACCTTGGCTAGCTCGAAGGCTCCCGAGACGACGACCACCTTCGCGGACGAGTCGTTCAGAAGGTACTCGATCTGGGGCGGGAGGTATGACGTGTAGACCGGCACCGAGACCGCGCCGAGGGCGAGGGTCGCGAAGTCGGCCATCGGCCACTCGGGACGGTTCTCCGAGAGGATCGCCACGCGGTCCCTCCGGTCCACGCCGAGCGAGGCGAGACCCAATGCGAACCCTCGCGTCTTTCGCCCGAACTCGGCCGCCGACACGGGGGTCCACGCCCCCCGGACCTTCGACACGAGCAGGTCTGGCTTCCCGCTCGAGACGGCGTACGCAAAGTAGTCGAGCAGGGTCCGCGCAGGGAGAGCTTCCATCGCAGATTCCTCCGTGTCCTTCATTATCGGCTGTTAACGCGCCCGTTGGTCCAGGGGGCAGGAGGATCCGGTCATCGCGCCGGGGAGAGCCGCCTACATGAGGTCGAGCGAGATGCTCAGGACGTCCGGGTGTCCGGACCGAATCCTCGCGAGCGCGTCCGGCCCGGGAGCGCGGTCCAGCTGGATGCGGGCGCTCGCCGCCTCGGCTCCCTCGAACACGACGTTCTCGGTCTGCTGCACGTTAATCCCCTCGTGGGAAAGGATGCCGAAGACGTGCGCCAGGACGCCGATCCGGTTCCGGTGCCGGACGGAGAGGAGGCACGTGGCGGGGGTCCGTTCACAGAGGTTCACCGCGTTCAGAACCTCGCCAGTGACCTTGTAGACGCGGACGATCCGGACCGTCTCGGCCGCGATCGCCGCCTGTGCTTGCTCTGTGGAGGCGCCCACGTGGTGGGTCCCGATCACCCCCGGGAGGGCCCCCGTCTCGTCCTCGAACCGGCCCGTCCCCCCGGTCGGCTCCGTCTCCCAGACGTCGAGCCCCGCGCGGACCCCCTTCTCGACCACCGCCTTCCGGAGCGCGGCCGCGTCGACCACCTCGTCGCGGCTGGTGTTGACGAACAGCGAGCCGGGACGCATCGCGCCGAAGAAGGCGGCGTCGCAGAGGCCGCGGGTCTCCCGCGTCAGGGCGAGGTGGACCGTCACGATGTCCGACGCCACCGCGAGGGCGTGGACGCTCTCGGCCCGGCGGACCCCGAGCTGAGCCGCCTTCGCGTCGTCCAGGAACCGGCTCCAGGCCACGACCTTCATATCGAACGCCTTCGCTCGGTGGACGACCTCCTTGCCGATCGACCCGAGTCCGACGACGCCGAGCTTCCGGCCGGCGAGGCCTGCCGCCTTGGCGTACTCCTTCTTGTTCCAGACCCCCGCTTTCAGGTCGGCGGTCTGCTCGGCGATCCGCCGGTCGAGGGCGAGGATCAGCCCTAAGGTCAGCTCGGCGACAGCGACGGAGTTCTTGGCCGGGCAGTTCGAGACCGCGATCGCGCTCGTCGAGGCTGCCGCGAGGTCGATCGTGTTCACGCCAGCTCCCGCCCGGATAACGAGGCCGAGCGCCGCCGCCCGCTCGAGCTGCGCCGCCGTCACCTTGGTCGACCGGACCACCAGGACCTCGGCTCCCGAGTCGGCGAGACGCTCGCCGAGCGCGTCGCCGTCGAGCTTCGGCTCGTAGAAGACCTCGCAGCCGAGCGCGCGCAGACCTTGAAGCCCAGCCTCCTCGAACACGTCGGCGATCAGGACTTTCATGTCGGCCTCCGGAGGAGCCCGCCCGGGCCGGGGGCGGACATCAGAATCTGTGGACGAAGAGCCCCGACCGGAGCTTGGGCTCGAACCAGGTCGACTTGGGCGGCATCGTCTCGCCGGCGTCGGCGATCGCCATCAGCTCGGCCACCGTCGTCGCGAACATCGAGAACGCGACGGCGAACGCGCCGGACCCGACCCGCTTCTCGAGCTCCGCGGTCCCCCGGATCCCGCCGACGAAGTCGATTCGCTTGTCGGTCCTCGGGTCGCCGATCCCCAGGGTCGGGGTGAGGAGCCTCTCCTGGAGAACTGACACGTCGAGGGACCGGATCGGGTCGGAGAGGTCGACCGGCCGCTTTGGTGTCAGCGCATACCACGCGCCACCGAGGTACATCCGGACGTCGCCCTTCTTCTGAGGCTCGGGGCCGGCGCCCGGCTTCACGCCGAACTCCTTTCCGACCTCGGCGAGGAACGCCTCGGGGGTCCTCCCGTTCAGGTCCTTCACGACGCGGTTATACGGGAGGATCCGGAGCTCGCGGTCCGGGAAGACCGTGGCGACGAACCAGTTGACCGGATGATCCGGCGAGAGGGCGTGGTTCCGCTCCCGGAGCGCCGCCCGGGCGCGGCTGGCGGAGGCGCACCGGTGGTGGCCGTCCGCGACGTAGAGGAAGGGCACGCAGCGGAACTCGTCGACGAAGAAGTCGGTCTCGTCGACCGGGACCAGCCAGAGCGCATGCTCCACGCCGTCCGGGGCGGTGAACCGGTACTCCGGCACGCCGGCCGTGATCCGGGCCACGGCGTCGTCGATCGAGTCGACGGCGCGATATGTCAGGAAGACCGGCTCCGCGTGCGCCGACTGCGTCAGGACGTGCCTGACCCGGTCGTTCTCCTTGTCCTTCCGGGTCTTCTCGTGCTTGCGGATGACGTCCTCGTCGTAGTCGTCGACCGAACAGCAGGCCACGAGACCGTCCTGCTTCCTCCCCTTCCAGGTTTGGCGGTAGACGAAGAGGCGGGGGATCGGGTCGTCGTGCAGCGTGCCGTCTGCATAGAAGCGGTCGAGGTTCTCGCGGCCTTTCGCGTAGACCTCGTCCGCATAGAGGTCGGTCTTCTCCGGAAGGTCGATCTCGGGGCGACAGACGTGAAGAAAGGAGACCGGGTTCCCGCGCGCGAGCTCGCGGGCCTCGGCAGTGTTCACGACGTCGTAGGGAACGGACGCGACGCGGGCGGCCAGCTCCTTCGGGGGCCGGCCGGAGGGGAACGGGCGAATGTTTGCCATGCGGGAAAAGAGTAGCAGGAACCGCCGCTTTCGAGGGGCCGGAAGGGCCACCTCTCTAGGAAGGGCTCGAAGAGCCAGTGCCGGGCGCTCCGCGGCTACCCAATCAGCCCGAGTGGATTGATGCCGCGACCCGGCATCCCGGGGGCCTTCTCGTCCGGCTCTCCCTCGGACAACTCGGGCACTTCGGCTCCCTCCCCGGGAGCGAGGAAGAGGTTTCGCTCGATCCCGTGCTGCCGCTCGACCATCTCACGGTAGCGGCCGCCGGCCACGATCAGTTCCGCATCCGTCCCGCGT
>CALFNC010000560.1 GCA_937902605.1 uncultured Acidobacteriota bacterium
GAAAGCGCCGGGCGCGTCGCTCCAGTCGGCCCGCTCCCGGTACCACGTCACGCCCCGCGCCCGCGCGGCGAGCGCCGTCGCCCCGCCCGCGAAGCGGACGCGAAAGAGCCCGTCGATCCGGCCCGACAGCGAGCCGACCCGGTCCCAGCTCCTCCCTCCGTTCGTCGACGTGACGACGCCGTCGGACGTGGCAGCGAAGAGCTGCCCCGCGTCGACGAGCAGGCCCCGTACCGCGCGCGGGAAGAGGAGGCGGAACGGCGCGAGCGTCCCGTCGGCCGCAAAGAGCCCCTCCGACGTCCCGGCATAGAGCCGTCCGTTCACCGCCGCCATCGCGACGATCGTCGCCGGTGGCGCGTGGGGGAGCTTCACGCTCCGGCCGCTCTCGAGGTCGACGCTCCAGATCCCGCCGCTCCGCCCGTCCGCCGCGCGGGCCACCACCGCCCGCCCGGGGCCCGCCATCACCACCGCGCTGACGCGGGTCTCCGACAGGCCCGCGTTCGACTCCCGAAGCGTCCGCCCGCCGTCCTCGCTCCGGAGGACCCCGTCGGCTTCCGTTCCCACCAGGAGAACCGACGGGTCCGACGGGTCGAACGCCAGAGCGTTCACGACGATCTCCGGTCCGATTCGGTGAAATGTCCGGCCGCCGTCCAGGCTCTCGAAGAGTCCGCCCGTCGTACCAGCGAGGACACGCGCGCCGTCTCGCGGGTCGCGCCGTACGGCGTGGGTCCGGCGGTCCGCCAGCCCCTCCTTGTATCGGACCCACTGCCGGCCGCGGTCCGTGGTGCGGTAGACCCAACCGCACGTGGCCGCCCAGAAGTCGTCCGGGTCGCTCGGCGAGAAGTCGATGTCGAAGACCTCGGTGTCCTCGATCATCCCGCTCGCGATGCGGCGCCAGCTCCGCCCCAGGTCGGCAGAGACGAACGGGTGGCGGAACGAGCCGGCGTAGAGGAGCTCGGGTCGGGACGGGTGGAAGGCGAGGAAGGAGATGCCGCTTCCCGGGTCGAGCGGCGGCTCTGAGAGGCGCCAGCTCCCCCCATCGTCCACCGAGATCTCCACGCCGCCGTCCCCTCCCACGGCCACGACCCGCTGGCCGGAGAGCGCGGTAACCGCCACCACCCGTGCGCCGATGCGGTCGGGCCAACGGCGGATCTCGCTCCAGTGCGCGCCGTCGTCGTCCGTCCGCGCCAGAAGCCCGCCCCGGACCACGCCGGTCAAGGCCGCCCAGACGATGGAGGGGGACGCCGGGTCGACGGCGAGGCCGGAGACGGTGAAGCCAGGAAACGGCGGCCCGGCCGGCGGCCCCTGCCACGACCGTCCGCCGTCCGTGGAGCGGTAGATCCCGCCCTGAGCCGTCCCCAGAACGAAGCAGCCGGGAAGCCCCTTCGCCGCGACGAGCGACTTCACCTCGGCCCCGGGCAGGACGTACCGGAGCCAGGTTCCAGGAAGTGACACGACCGAGGCGGCCCCGGCTTCCGCCGTCGCCCCGGCGGCGAGCCACGCCGCGACGAGCGCAGCGCACCCCGCTCCGCGCGACCCCTTCACCCGGAGGACTTCCCCCCGTCCTTCGGGGACGAGCCCTCGCCCCCACCGGTCGAGGGTTTGTTGGACGGCTTGTTGGTCGGCTTGGCGTCCGGGCCCCCGCCCTCCGTCTTCCCGCCCTCCGTTTTCTCGCCCTCCGTCTTCCCGCCCTCCGCCGGCCCCTCCTTCGGCTTCTCCCCTGCAGACGCGTTGCCACGCCCGTAGTCGCTCACATACCAGCCCGACCCCTTGAACTGGAAGGCGGGCGAGGAGACCTGCTTCTTCAGCTCCCCGCCGCACGACTCGCAGACCGTCAGCGGATCGTCGTGGACCGACTGGATCGCCTCGGTCGTGTGGCCGCACGCGGAGCAGCGGTACTCGTAGAGTGGCATCGTTCCTGTCTCTCCCTCACTCGCCGGGACGGTAGCCGCTCCCGGCGCTCTTCCACTGGAGCTTCTTGATCCGGCCCGCACCCGTCTCTCGCCGGACGACCAGCTTCAGGACGTAGAAGGCATAGACCAGCTTCGCATTGTGCGCTGCCTCGCCAGGCCCCGCGCTCACCAGCTCCCGGAGCGTCTTCAACCCGTCGACGAGGCCGAGGTACGCCGCCTCGGAGGGCGTCAGACCGACGTCACCGATCTCGGCCGCGGAGTACGCCGGGACGAAGACGGTCCAGGACGGCCCCAAGATGGAGACGAGGCGGCGGACGTCGCGGATCCCCTTAACGCCCTGATGGATCAGATGGCGGCTCGGGATCGACAGCTTGATCAGCTCGTCCGTCCGGTATTCCCCGACCTTGAACGTCACCTCGCCCTCGTCCCACTCGAAGAGCTCCGACACGATCGCCGTCACCTGCTCCAGGACGATCGCGCGCAGCCTCGCCGCGTCCATCAGCCTCATTTCGATCAGGATGTCACCCAGCCGCTTCGTCCCGGCGGACGCGATTAGGCGGCGGGACGACTCGACGAACTGGTCTTCGCTCATCATGCCGCACTTCAGGAGGTAATGGCCGAGCGAGTCGAACCTGTCCGAGGAGGTCGCGAAGATGACGTCCCCGTGCCAGACGAAGATCCGCTTTTCCATCCCCTGTCTCGTCACGGTGATCACGCCCGGGACTCGGTAGCGGCGCACCGTCTCTAGGACCTCCGCGAGGGGGGTCTTCGCCAGGTCGCTGCGAAACTCGGATTCAGGAGCGGGCACGGCACCACGATATTAACGGGACTACCTCGAAACACGCCGGGTTCCACTGCTACGATCGCTCCGTGATCGGGTTTCACGAGGCCATCGCCGCAGTGGCGATGCGGACG
>CALFNC010000561.1 GCA_937902605.1 uncultured Acidobacteriota bacterium
GGAGGGCCGTCGCCGAGACGATCTGCGGGTCGGCTTCGGTGCGGATCACAGGGTCTCCCGGCTGGATCCGGCGCGGCCGGAGGAGGGATCGGGGCGCGGCGAGGAACGCGGTGTACGGCGTGACGAACTTGTACCGACGCGACAGGTCAATGATCTCCTCCATCCAGGCCCTCTTCTCGCCCTCGAGCTCGATCTTCGCGAGGAGGTAGTCGACGCGAGCCCGAGCCCAGCGTCGGGGGAGATCGCGGGCGTCGAGCGCGGTCTCGGGGAAGGTCGCCGTGAGAGCGGGTACGGCGTCGCCCTTGGGCGCCAGGGAGACTCCCTGGGCTGCCCTTCCGTACCGGCCCACCCAGCCGGAAAGCGATCCGGGGGTCGGGGGCTGGATCATCACCGGGTAGACGTCGCGGACCGCGGCCGCCCCCGTGACCTTCAGCGGCAAATCGTCGACGGCCTTCCCTGCCTTGGCGGGTGGAAGAGGAGCGAAGACGCGGCGTAGGAAGAGCGTCTCCTCCGCCTCGCCGGAGGAGGCGGGGTGCAACGATCCCTCGGACGCCGCGGCTAGGCCCTCGGGACGTTCCTCTCCCGTCATCACGGTAAAAAGCGGGAGCCTCTTGCGAGCTTCGTTCAACGAAGCCGCGGGAGCGGCGGTGCCGGTCAGAAGGACGATGCGGGCCGACGCGGGGGACGCCTGGGCGAGGCGGGAGACGGCCTCGCGCACGGCTTTAGCGACCCCTGCGCCAGGCTCGAGCGGCCGGGACCGGAGGAACTCGAGGGCGCGGGCCTTCGCGTCCGGGAGAGCGCGAGCGAGGGGCGGCGCTCCCGCAGCGGGGGACCGGTCGAACGGGATTACCGCGAACGAGTCGTCGGGCCCCAGGAGATCCAGCATGCGGACGAGCAGACCCCACGCGGCTTCGAGGCCGTTCCAGCGATGCGCGAGGGAGGTGTCGAAGAGGAAAACGGCGCTCACGGCAGGATGAGACGTCTTGGTGGTGGGGGCGTTGGCCGCAATGGCCGGCCGATACTCGAGAAGGAAAAACCCATCTTTCTCCGGTGGAATCTCTGACGGGCGCTCCCACGCGGCCAGGGCCAGCCCATCCGGAAGCGTTCCCTTGGGGTTCCGGAACGCGGTAAAGATGAGAGGGGCCGTCGAGGAAGGACGGAACCGCAGGACGACATCCTGCGCGAGCCGGAGGGCCGTGCCGTGGAACGTCGACTCCCGTCCGGACCGGACGAGGGAGAGTGTGCCTGGCGAGCCGGCGACGGGTTCGCCGTCCTCGACGACGACACGGACTTCGAGGCTGCCGGCGGTCATCCCTTCGCCGTCGCTCGGCTTCAGCGGGAAGCGGAACTCGCCGGTGCCGTCGACCCACGGCACCTCATGCTGATACTGAAGCTCGAGCCGTTTGGTTCCCCACGCCGGAATCGGTGCGACCTTCACCGAGAACGCCGCTCCTCCGGACGGACGGGGACCGCCTCCTCCAGCCGGCCGGTCGTCCTCCTCGCCCTGTTGGAGCAGGCCGGGATCGATCCGCTGCGTGGTCAGGTCCCTGTAGATCGCGCGCGCACGCTTCTTCTCGAGGATGACGCCCGGGATCCGGACGGCTCCGTCCCAGACGGCGAAGTCCCCGACGGCGCCCGACGGCGGGAGCTGGAAGCGCCAGGTCCCTTCCTGGACCTCGCCGGTCCTGTTCTCGAACACCTGCACGACGTTCACTCGGGCATACCCGCGCGAGATGCCGGCATCGACCTTCATCTCCCGGAGCGCCAGGACCGATTCGTCCGGGTGCCCCTTCGAGGTGGGCACGAGAAGTCCCGTCTGGGCCGTCGCGGGGAGAGCGAGCGCCGCGAGAGTGCCGAGCAAGGCGGAGATCGAAAGGCGGTGTCCGTTCATCGGGCCTCCGTGGAGTCCGGGGCGTCGAGCGAGAGCGGGATCCGGACCAGTCCCTGGTCCGTTCCGACGAATAGCGAGTCGGGGCGGTCTGCCGGGAAGAATGCCAGGGAATAGACGTTGCGGGACGGCAATGGGAGGGGAACCGGCCCGAACCGCGTGACGGACGGGTCCGATCTCCAGATGCCTTCCCCCTGCGTCCCGATCCAGAGACGGCCGTCCGGACCCGCGGCAATCGCGCCGGCGTTGATGCGCAGCCGGTCGGTCTCGGGAAACGAGGCCCAGCGTTCGGTAGGTCCGTCGCTGGTTCGTAGGGCCATTCCTCCGCCCCATGTGGCGACGACGAGCCTGGTTCCCAGGTCGAGAAGGGCGGTGACCCAGGGGTGGGGGAGCTTTCCCTCGCCGGGGAGCGCCCGCGCCGTGACGCGAGCGTTCTCGATCCGGCCGAGCCCCGTCGGTGTCCCGACCCAGAGGGCGTCGGAGCGTTTCGCCGCTGCCAGGGCGTACGCCTGGTTCCCGGGAAGTCCGTGGAACGCTGAGAGGAGCCGCCTCCCCGGGAGAGAGACGCCCTGTCCGTATCCGAGCGCGATTCCGGAGGCCGTCGAGGCGAGGGAGTAGGCCCCCCCGGGTCCGTCGACCGGCTCCGCACGTCCTCGTCGGATCTTGAAAACGCCGCGTAGGGTCGCCGCCCAGACCGTGTCGCCGGAGGGCCACAGCGCGTTGACGCCCCAGGCGGCGCTCCCGGAGACCGGCCGCACCTCGAGGGTCGACCCGATCGGACCGGGCTGACATACAGCCACGCCGCCGTCGAAGAACCCGAGGAAGAGCTCCCCGGCCATGCTCGCAAGGGCGTTGACGTGGGGGAGAGGGAGCGCGCCGCGAGGGGTCTTCCGGACGAGCGTCCAGCCGCCCGCCTCCTTCCGGAAGAGGCCGGCCGGCGCCTCCGCGAGGAGGCTCCCTCCCGCCGTGAAGAGGCGCCGGAACGCGTCGGGGTTGGGCTCTTCTGCCCGCGTGCCGTCGCCTCGGAGAATGACGAGGCGCCCCCCC
>CALFNC010000562.1 GCA_937902605.1 uncultured Acidobacteriota bacterium
CGTGCTGACCGCGTTGATGCGCATCGTCGTCCGGACCGCGGGCACACCAGTAGGTAAAGCTCCACGATGGGGTGGAGGCGCTGCGCCCACCGCCGACGGAAGTCAAACACCTTGGGAAAACCCACATCCTTCGCCATGCCGCCGCAACGTGGCCCCTTCCAGATTACTTCACACCCTCTGAGCGTACTCAGAGACGGCTCGGACGATCACCTTCAGGCTTCCCCTTGGCGGCGTTTCCGAAGGCGTCATAGGCCTTGTGTGAACTCCTCGAGCGTGAACTCGTGGGTGCGCCAAGAGGAAGCTTGATTCGCCCCGGCCAGGGTTTAGCGTCGGTCAGGCTCCGAGAACGGGAGAACAGGTCGGGTGAGAAGGAGCCATCCGGGCGAGAAACGACCTCGGCGGTGGCTGGAGAAGGGGGTCAAGGCCGCGGGCCGGGACACGTGGGGACGGAGATCGGAAACGGTCGGGCGGCACATCCCGGACCCGCCCGGCAAGGATTCCTGGGCTCCGCGCTTCTTCACGGCCTCGCGTCCAGAAGCGGCAACAGCCTCCCGGCACCGTCAGACCCCTATCCGGATCCCTTCAGGGGCGTTGACAGAGCCTCTCTCATGGGACCATAATTAAACTCGGGTTAATTAGGAGATTTAAAACAGATTCCCTCCATTTCGAAAGAAAAAGGAGAGAGGGGCGAAGAATGTTCCATACAAGAACTCTGAAATTCCTGGCAGGCGTGGGATTCGCCGCGCTTCTTTATGGCGACTCGCCGGCGTTGGCCTCGGCCGCGACCGGGGTCGCGCCACCCCTGGGTTTGGCTTATGGCTACGCAGTCCTGGGTACGAACGCCATCCCGACTACGGGGACAGTTACCTGCACCAATGACGGACCTGGGGGCACCATCAACGGAAACGTGGGCACCACCGGCGCCTCGATCACCAACATCGGGCCGTGCATCATCAACGGGTCGACCGACGTTTCGCTCCTCCTCAGCGGTGCGGGGGCCGTCACGGACTTCCACAACGCATACGCCCAGATCGATGTCCTGAACCCGGACTCGGCATGCCTCCCCATGCCGACCGCCAGCGGCACGGTGGCGCCCGGTGTCTACTGCTCCGCTGCATCGACCACGCTAGGCGCCGGCATCATTCTCACGCTCAACGGGAGCACGAGCGATGTCTGGGTCTTCAAGGTCGGGGCCCTCGGGTCGAGCGGCGCACTCACATTCACGGACTTCTCGATGGTCATGGGCCCCGGTGCGCAAGCGTGTAACGTGTATTGGCGGACTGCCGCGGCCGCGACGATGACGCGTTCGATCGTCCTAGGAACCATCCTCTCGGGTAGCGCCATCACTGAGACCGGAGGAAGCCTCCTCGGGCGAGCCCTGGCGACGACCGACGTGACGTTGACTGACCCATCGCCATTGACCTTCGCGGGGTGCGCCCTTGCCACGCCGACCCCCACGGCGACTCCGACTGCGACACCCACGCCGACCCCAACACCTCCCGGCGCGACGGCCATCCCCGCGCTCTCCGGGCGGGCAACGATCATGTTTGCGGCCCTTCTGGCCCTGTTGAGCTTCGCAGCGATCCGCAGGCTGACCTAGCCATCAACCGCTCTTCCGACCTTTAAGTGACCACGGGGCGCACGAGCGCCCCCTTTGTTTGCTCTCGCGTGGTGGCGAGACGGGTGAGGCGTCGACTGCGCCTCTAGCGGCGCCGCTGGGGTGCCTACCGGACCGCGGGCCGGGCAGGATCTCCATCCTTCGCCTCCACCCTACCGGCGAAGTTCCGGTAGAGGAAGACGAAGGTGCCGGTGACGAGGAGCATCCCGGGGATCCACCACCAGAGGGCGACTCGAAGCCCATGGTCCGCGGAGGCCGCGGCGAAGACAGTGAGACTCCGGGCAGGGTCTGCATTGGAAGGAAGGACATACGGGAAGAGCCCGAACGCTGTCGAGGCGAGCAGCCCGGCCAGGAAGAGGCAGGAGGAGAGGAACGCCCTGACGTCCGCGTCCTTTTCCATGAGCCATCGCGCGAGGACGAGGCCGGCCAGCGCCAAGACGGGGAAGACGAGGCCTTCCGCGTGCGCGGACAGGCGGGCGGGAATCAGGGGCTGTACCGAGAATGTCGCGATCGTGCCGGCGCCGGCCAGCAAGGCCGTCGCGGCCCATGCCTTACGCGCGAAGCCGCGCGCTCTTTCGGCGAGGTCGCCGCTCGTCTTCACGGCCGCCCAGAGCGACCCGTGCATCGTCAATGCGGCGAGGGCAAGGAGCCCCGCCAGGAGGGTGTACCAGTCGATGAACCCGGTGGGAGGCGTCAGACGCAACCCGGTCCAGAGCGGCACGAAGAACTGACCCGAGGCGTCGAGCGGCACCCCGCGGATGACGTTGCCGAGGGCCACTCCGAGGGAAACCGCGAGGAGAGCGCTCGAGACGGAGAAGACGACGTCCCAGAACGGCCGCCAGACCGGGTGGTCGAGATGGTTGCGGAACTCCAGGGCGATGCCACGTCCCATCAGCAGCCACAGGACGATCATCAGAGGGAGGAAGAATCCGGAGAAGCTCGCGGCGTAAAGGGCCGGGAAGGCCATGAAGAGCGTGGCTCCGGCGCCGATCAGCCACACCTCGTTCCCGTCCCACACCGGGCCGATCGTCGCGAGGAGCGTCTTGCGCTCCGTTTCGCCCCGGGCCAAAAGGAGATGGACGGCACCAACCCCCAGGTCGAAGCCGTCGAGGACGACATACGTCACGAACATGAAGGCCACGAGGCCGAACCAGAGGGTCGCCATCACCGGCCACCTTCGGCTGCCTCGGTAGGCTCTGGCCCATGCTCGATCTCGCGCGCGAGAAGAAAGAGGGCGAGGATGCCGAGAAGCGCATACATCCCCAGGAAGCCGAGGAGGACGAAGAGGCCGTTTCCTGCCGAGACGTTCGGCGAGACCCCGGCCGCGGTTCTCAGGACGCCGTACACCAGCCACGGCTGCCTCCCCAGCTCGGCGGTCATCCAGCCAGTCGTGTTGGCGATATACGGAAAGGGCAGCATCAGCATCAGCAGCCACAGCGCCGGTCGCATGGCAAAAAGGCGGTCCTTCCAGAGGAGAAGCGCAGACAGGCCCAGCACACCGATGAAGATCGTCCCGAGCCCCACCATGATGTGGTAGCCGTAGTAGAGGAGCGGCACGTTTTGCGGCCAGGTCTCCCTCGGGAAGGCATCGAGCCCCTTCACCTCGGCCTTCCACCGGTTGTAGGTGAGGAAGCTGAGGAGGCGAGGCACCTCGATCGGGTTGTCGAGGCGAAGCCTCTCCATATCGGGCTGGCCGACGAGGGCGAGCGCCGCCCCCTGTTTCGTCTCGAAGAGGCCCTCCATCGCCGCGAGCGTGACCGGCTGGTACCGGGCCACGTTCTTTCCCTGTCCGTCTCCGGTGGGAAACGCCATCGCCACCGCCGCGGCGAGCCCCCCCGGCACCGCCAGGCGAAGGACCGTCCGGCCAAACCTCTCGGCCCGGCCGGCGAGAAGGTAGAAGGCGCCGACCGAAGCCATCACGAACGAGGCCGTCACGACCGACCCGGCCATCGTGTGGAGATACTGCCAGGGGAGCCACGGGTTCGTGAAGAGGGCCCCGAGGCTTTCGAGCTGGAGGTTGCCACCGTCCACCTGAAAGCCGACGGGGTACTGCATCCAGGCGTTCGTGGCGACGATGAAGACACCGGAAAGCCACGTCCCGAGGCAGAGCATCCAGGCGCTCAGGGTGTGGACCCGCCGCGAGACCCTCCCTTCGCCGTAGAGGAAGATGCCGAGGAATACCGATTCGAGGAAGAACGACAAGACGCCTTCCATCGCGAGGGTCTGGCCGACGACGGCCCCGGAGAACCTCGAGAACGTCGCCCAGCTCGTCCCGAACTGGAATTCGAGCGGGATGCCCGTGACAACGCCCATCACGAAATTGAGCCCAAAGATCCGCGCCCAGAACCGTGCCGCCCGTCCGTAATGCGGGTCCGCGCGCCTCGTCTCCAGCGTCTTCAGGACGACGATATAGAGCGCGAGGCCCATGGTGAGCTGCGGGAAGAGATAGTGGTAGATGGACGTGAACGCGAACGTGAGCCGGTGGACGGTCAGCGCAGAGTCCATGTTCCTCCCACGATGATAGGCCGCACGTCAGACTCCTGGCCGATTCCCGCTAAGCACTACGCAGCGGTCCTGGCGATGGCGAGGAGGCCGGCCAGCAGCGCGATCACCGCCTCCGTCGGGAGAATAGGTGAACGATCGCCACGAAAAGGGCGGCGCCGATGATGGACCACAGGATCGGGAATGGATGCCGATCGATGGTCACCATGAACGGCTCCGGGAGCTTGAGCAACCGCGCCACCCAGGGTCCAAGCAGGGCCCCGACGAAGCCAAGGGCGATCGAGACGATCAGCCCGCCGCGAACGCTACCCGCGATCGCCTTCCCGATGGCGCCGCAAATAGCCGCGATCACGAGGAGAAGCAGGAGCCCCGTTAATGACATTGTCATGGTCAGTTCCTTTCGTGCCTCAGGTCTTCAGAAATGCCAGCAGGTCGGCGTTGAGCTGTTCCTTGTGGGTGTACGCGAGGCCATGGGGTGCGCCCGCGTAGATCTTCAGGGTCGCGTTCTTGACCAGCTTCGATGAGCGGAGAGCCGCGGCGCCGATCGGAACGATCTGGTCGTCATCGCCATGAAGGATCATCGTCGGCACGTCGAACTTCCCGAGGTCTTCGGTGAAATCGGTCTCGGAGAACGCCTTGATGCAGTCAAGTGTGCTCTTGTGACCGGCCTGCATCCCCTGGAGCCAGAACGAGTCGATCATGCCCTGCGA
>CALFNC010000563.1 GCA_937902605.1 uncultured Acidobacteriota bacterium
GTGCGCGACGAGATGGGTGGCATCCACGCCGGACCAGTCGAGGAGCGCGGTGAGGTCGGCCACCTCGTCGACGAGCGAGACGGTCCCGGGGGGACCTTCGGACCGGCCGCAGAGCCTCCGGTCGATGCGCACCGCCCGAAAGCCGGAGCCCAGCCCGGTTGCGGGCGCTTCCATCAGATCGGCGTTCCCCAAGAACCCGTGCAGCAGGACGATTGCGTCGCCGTCCCCGCCGACCTCGTAGTAGAGGCGCTGGCCGTTCACTCCGGCATAGGGCATTGGTCCCTCCTACGTGGCGGTGGTACCAAGGACGAAGGAATCATACGGGCCGCCGGCTCGAGCGCCGGCGTCCGGAGCGCCGCCGGGCGGGGCGCTCGTCCTCGGGAATCTCGGGGTCCGGCGGGAGCTGCGTCCCCGGGGCGCAGGCTTCGGCGGGGGGAAGCCCGAAGGCATCACGGACCCAGAACGTGAAACCCGGCTCGGCGTCCGGTGGCCGCACCGGCTCCTCGAGGACGGGGGCGGGTCTGGGGGGCGGTGCAGGGGACGCGGCCGGCGGCGGGGGAGGAACGGGCGCCTGAGGCTCCTCGACGGGCGGCGGCGGTGGTGGTGATGGTGGCTTCGGCGAGGCCGGGGCCTCCTCCGGCTTGGGCGCTGCGGCGGGAGTGGGACGCGCCGCCGTAGGCGGGGCGCCCTTCGCCCGTTGAGGCACGAGCGGGAGGAAGAGCGAGTCGTCGGCGTAGGCCGTCGGGATCTTCTGCCCGATCAGGCGCTGGATCGCGTCGAGGGAGAAGACGTAGTCGTCGCAGGCGAGGGAGATCGCCTTCCCGGAGTGGCCGGCGCGGGCGGTCCGCCCGATCCGGTGGACGTAGTCCTCGGGGTCCTGCGGGAGGTCGACGTTGATGACGTGCGTGACGCCGTCGATGTGGAGACCGCGGGAGGCGACATCGGTGGCGACGAGGAGCGGGAGCTTCCCCGACTTGAATTCGGCCATGATCTTCAGCCGCTTTGCCTGCGGGAGGTCGCCGGAGATGACCCCGATGTGGTAGCCGTGCCGCTCCAGCACGTTGACCAGGCGCTCCGCGAACCGCTTCGTGTTCACGAACAGCATGAACCGGCCCGCGCCCTCGCGGGCAAGGATCCCGAGGAGGAGTGACAGCTTCTCGCGCGTCGAGACGTGGTAGAGCAGCTGCTCGACCCGGTCGGCGGTCAGCTGCTCGGGCCGGATCTCGACCTTCTGGGCGTCGTTCATGTGCTCCCACGAGAGCTCCATGACCCTGGGCGAGAGCGTGGCGGAAAAGAGCATCGAGTGCCGCCGGCCCGGCGGTGGGCAGTGACGAAGAATCCGGCGGAGGTCCACGATGAAGCCCATGTCGAACAGCCGGTCGGCCTCGTCGATCACCAGCGACTCGACTGCCCGGAACGACGTCGCCCCCTGCTGTTCGTAGTCGAGGAGGCGCCCGGGGGTTCCGATGAGGAGGTCGCACCCCGCCCGGAGCTGGTCACGCTGCTTGGCGTAGTCGATCCCGCCGTAAACGGTCACGATGCGTGCGTTCACGAAGTGCCCGAGGGCCTTGGCGTCGTCCTGGATCTGGACGGCCAGCTCCCGCGTCGGCGCCACGATCAACGCGCGCGGCGCCCCGCTCGGACGGTCCGTCCACGGCGACGGAGAGGTGAGGCGCGTCAGGATCGAGATCAGGTAGGCGGCAGTCTTCCCCGTTCCCGTCTGCGCCTGGGCGGCCACGTCCTTCCCATCGAGGAGCAGGGGAAGCGTCGCCGCCTGGACCGGCGTCGCCCGGACGAACCCGCACGCCGCGATCCCCGCGCGAACCGCGTGAGGGAGGTCGAGGTCGGAGAAGAAGAGGTCCGAGAGGTGATCGGTTGGGTCCGAGGGGGAAGAGGTCATCCGCGCCGATTGTAGCGGGATATACTCCGCGACCCGTGGGCCTACGCGAGGTGACCAAGAGGGTCTTTCTGGGCGAGAGCCGGGATCCCCTCGATCCCCATGTCTTCCACCAGCTCTCCCTGGCCGCGTTCCTCGCCTGGGTGGGTCTGGGAGCCGACGGCCTGTCGTCGTCCTGCTACGGCCCCGAGGAGCTGTTCGTGGCCCTGGGAACGCACCGCCACCTGGCGGTCTTCCTCGCCGCCGCCACGGCGCTGACGATCGTCATCATCTCGGCCTCGTATTCGCAGATCATCGAGCTCTTTCCGACGGGGGGAGGCGGCTACCTCGTGGCGACGCGCCTCCTCGGGTCCGGGTCGGGGCTCGTCTCCGGGTCGGCGCTGGTCGTGGACTACGCGATGACGATCGCGATGCAGGTAGCGGCGAGTGTCGCCGCGCTCTGCTCGCTCACCGCGAGCGGGGTCCCGCAGAATGTCCAGCTCATCTACTCGCTCCTCCTCGTCGGCCTCCTGATCTTCCTGAACGTTCGGGGCGTGAAGGAGTCGGTCCAGTTCCTCCTGCCGATCTTCGTCCTGTTCTTGATCACCCACGTTCTGGTGATCGGGTACGGGATCGGGAGTCACTTCGCCGGCATGCCCCAGCTCGTGGCCGACACAGCGAAGGACACGAGGCTGACGATCGGGCAGCTCGGCCTGTTCGGGACGCTAGCGCTCATGCTGAAGGCGTTCTCGATGGGAGGCGGCACCTATACCGGCCTCGAGGCCGTCTCGAACGGCCTCCAGATCCTGCGCGAGCCGCGCG